>JAYFQW010000062.1 GCA_034926675.1 Clostridia bacterium
TCAAACTCTCCAAAAAACCATCTCGCGATGACTCTTTCGAGTTTGTCGCGCTCTTATCTTCTCTAGTCGCCCGCAATTTCAAACTCTTGCTATCGACTTCAGGCTCCACGCTGTTTGGTTTTCAAGGAACATCCGCCGGCCTCATCCGTGGGTCTGCACCAGTAGCATCAGGGCTTCCCCGTCAGCCATCAGTAGCCCGCGTCATCGGCGCGACAATCGTTATCTTACCATCGGGCCATAGGGGTGTCAACACCAATTTACGGAAGAACTGATGCCTGATTCCTCCGCGGCGCACGCTCTGCCCCTTTGGATTCCACGACCGTCTTCGCCTGCTTGAACAGATACCCAAGCCTGCGCTCACACGCACGCATGATGAATATGGATGAGTCGATAAGGTCAGGGTCTGTCGAACAATTGAACACCTGGTCAGCCTGGTCGATCTGCATGCACACCGCGCGAATCTCGGCGCGGATCCAGTCTTCTAGAGAGGGCTCGCGGCGGGCCAGCCGTTCCCCCGCCCTGAGCCGCACCGACCGCGCAGCATGAACGCACAGTTCCCTCAGGTTCAATAGCCACACCCCATTCCTCTGTTCATATTGGGACTCCAATGGCTGCCATCTCTCCCGTAGAGATTATGCCCTGACTGGATGTCCCATATGACTGGACGTGGCTCTCGCCCAACTATCGCCGGCATCATGCTGCCGGCAGATCGGTATCAGATTCCCCGCCTTCCCTCTAGGGCACGGGCTAGGGTGACCTCGTCGGCGTACTCGAGATCGCCTCCTACAGGCAGCCCATGGGCTATACGCGTCACATTGATGCCTATGGGCCTAAGCAATCTGGAAATGTAAATCGCCGTGGCCTCTCCCTCAATGTTGGGGTCAGTGGCGATTATCACCTCACCGATGGTTCCCTCCCTGACCCTAGCCAGAAGCTCTTTCAGCCGAATGTCAGACGGACCTATGCCCTCCATAGGAGAGATCGCCCCTCCGAGCACGTGGTACACACCGTGATACTCTCGGGTCCGCTCCATCGCGATTACGTCCTCCGGTCGTTCCACAACGCAGATCACAGCACGATCTCGCGATGAGTCCGCGCATACGGCGCATGGATCAACATCGGTAAGGTTTCCGCACACAGAGCAGTTGTGCACCTTATCCTTGGCTTCCAGCAGCGAATCAGAGAGCCTCTTCACATCCTCTGTACGCATCGATAGGACATGAAAAGCGAGCCTCTGAGCTGTTTTGGATCCAATGCCCGGGAGTTTCCGAAGCTCCTCAATGAGCCTGCCCACAGGCTCTGCGTAAAACAACATTACAAGATACCTCCGGGCGCCCGCCTATAGTTTGATGCCTGGTATGGACAGGTTGCCAGTCGCCTTGGACATCCGTATCTCGGAGGCAGTCTTGGCCTTCCGCAACGCCTCGTTGCACGCTGCAAGCACGAGATCCTGGAGCATCTCCACGTCGTCCGGATCCACTGCCGATGGATCGATGTGGATCTCAAGCAGTTCCTGATGGCCGTTGGACACGACCTTCACCGCACCACCGCCCGAACTGCCCTCTATGCGCTCCTCGCCAAGCTCCTGCTGGGCCTTTTCCATGTCTGCCTGGATCTTCTGCAGCCTCTTCATCATGTTCTTCTGCATGTTCCCGCCCACGTGTTCTTCCCCCTTGACCCACTTACTTCGTGATCATCCGCACCTCGACGGGGCTGAAAACCTCCATTGCACGCCTGATGCCTGGATCATCTGATCCGTCCTCGCGACTGATGCCGCCCGACTGGGCGCCGACCCTCGGCCCATCCCTTGTCGGCGCCGGCGCCGACCCCACCGCAATATCGCTCACCACGCGCCCCATACCGGTCGAGCCCTGCAAAGCGCCTGAGGGGGCTACAGGATTCGCCTCAGGCGCCTCTTCTCTTAGTCCAGTTGCGCGTGACGCCGAAGTTGTGCACGGCTCCACGGTGACGCTCCGACCGAGGATCTCCGACATTACCATGGACAGGATGCGCCTATTGTCCGGCTCCGACGCCTTCTGCATATGAACAGACCAGTCCGGCTCGTACACTATACGAACCTGACCCTCGTCCACCTCTACTGAGACAACCTCTCGCAGGAAGGCCTCTAGGATCACCTTCTGCCCCTTCACCCGCGCCAGCACTTCTCCCCATTGCTCAGGTGTTATCCCTGAATACTGGCCGCGTGCGCGGGACCGCGCGCCTGGCACAGACGCTCCAGTACGCCCGGCGCCGGCGCCACTCGCGGCAGTCACGGCGGTGGCGGCACTCGCCGCACTCGCCGCAATTGAGGAAACATCCGCCCCGGGCTCTGCCGGAGCCGCTTTCGTCGAAGGCCCCAGCGGGGCAGTACTCACCCCAGCCGCGCCGCCGGCTCTCTGCGGCTTTCGGGCAGCCTCCCCACTCTGGGCCTTTGCAGATGCAGTTCGGGGTTCAGTTCGGGGTTCAGCCCGGCGCTCGGTTCGAGGCTCAGCTCGGGGCTCACTCCGAGGTTCGGCAAGAATCTCCTCTGGAGCGCACAGCCGCGCTGCAGTCAGTTCCACTGACAACCTCGGGCTGGACGACCTGCGCATCTCCTGCATGCCATCGCCTACTATGCGGATCGCCCTGAGAAGATCCTGCCTAGAGTACTTCCTGGCCTGCTCCGATAGGGTAGCTCGGTATGATTCCGCAACATCTATCAGGCCTGGCGCTCCTGGACATTCCTTGGCAACCAACAAGTTTCGGAAGTGCACAACCAGGTCTTGCAGGAATTGTCGAGGGTCCGCCCCTGCGTCCGTCGTCTCCTGTATCATGCGAAACATGGGACCCGGCTCCCGCGCAAGTGCAGCATCTGCGAATCCCGCCACCGTCTCGAAGTCCGATACTCCGAGCAGTTGCAGAATGGAGTCGGAAGTCACATTTTCCGACCAGGCTGATGCCTGTTCGAGGAGCCCAAGGGCGTCTCTCGCGCTTCCCTCCGCTCTTCTGGCGATGAGGGAGACCGCATCAGCCGTAATCGGGATCGACTGCGCCTCTGCGACCCTCGCGATGTGGCCGGCGAGATCAGACGCGGTGAGGCGGTTGAAATCGAACCTCTGGCAGCGAGATACGATGGTGCCGATGATGCTCTCCGGCTGAGTGGTGGCAAGGACGAACACCACATGGGCTGGTGGTTCCTCAAGCGTCTTTAGCAGCGCGTTAGAGGCCGGCACCGTTAGCATGTGCGCCTCGTCGATAATGTATATCTTGTATCTCCCCTGAGTTGGGGCATACACTACTTTTTCCCGCAGATCCCTGATCTCCTCAATGCCGCGGTTCGATGCGGCGTCTATCTCTATCACGTCCATGGCATTCCCATCGCGTATAGACACGCAAGACGCGCATTCACCGCACGGATCAGGGGTCGGGCCATGCTCACAGTTGAGAGCGCGTGCAAGCACACGGGCGGTAGACGTCTTGCCCGTCCCACGCGGCCCGGCAAATAGGTAGGCGTGAGCGATCCGCCCTGCCGACACTGCATTCCTCAGAGTCCTGACAACATGGCCCTGTCCGACAATATCGCCGAATGTCTGAGGACGCCATCTCCGGTAGAGGGAAACATAGTCCAATTCATCAACCCCCTAGGATATGTTGTCACGGCCGACTCCCATGGTCCGGGCCCTACGATGTCGTATGGAGATATTCGCCCGCGCCCACGGTACGTCCTTCACGCCTGGCGCATCCTCGGGGACTTTCACCCCTTAGACAACGATCATGCCGGGCGCACAAGGAAAAGGGGATGGCCCATCCGAGCCACCCCCATCCATTTAGAGGCCGTGCACCCACCTTCGACAAGCTCCTCCAGGCGTAACCGACGTAGCCAGCTCCAACCAGGCACTCCCGCGGCACACGAGGTGGTTTGCTTACCGCTGCTACCTTCCGGTCCTGACGGGGTTCACAAGGCCCCGTTGCGCAGGACCCGGCTATCAACACCGCACGCGCCGGGCAGGCCCCAAAGAAGACAGGCCTCGGGTGGGAGTTCAATCCCGCTGTAGCGGATTGCGGGTTCAGGGCACCGCTATCTCCCCATCTAGCACGGCCAAGATCATGCAGAACCATACTGAACAAAATGGCGGAGAGGGTGGGATTCGAACCCACGAGGCAGAGGTCATCTGCCTACTCGCTCTCCAGGCGAGCGCCTTAGACCATCTCAGCCACCTCTCCGCAGCCCGGATAGACCCGTAAGCCCATCCGGAAAGGGAAACCATATGAAATTCGTGGCGGAGAGAGTGAGATTCGAACTCACGAGGCGGTCACCCGCCTACCCGCTTTCGAGGCGGGCGCTATCGACCCCTCAGCCATCTCTCCGTGAAGATCGAAAGACTATCTTCTCTGTGCAAAGAACTCCCCGAGCATAGCGCCGCAGCTATCTGCGAGCACTCCCGCTGTTACGGCCACCCAGTGGTTTAGCCGCATGTCGCGAGGGATATCCCACAGGGTTCCCGCAGCTCCGGCCTTAGGATCCGATGCTCCGTACACAAGCCGCTCCATCCGTGCCTGCACGATCGCGCCCGCACACATCGGGCACGGCTCAAGCGTCACATAAATCGTGGCATCAGAGAGCCTCCATGACCCGCATGCAGCAGCAGCCATCCTGATGGCGCAGATCTCTGCATGGGCAGTAGGGTCGCCATCGGTTTCCCTGCGATTGTGGGCCCTTGCAAGAACCTCGCCACGCGCCACGATCACAGCGCCTACCGGCACTTCACCCGCTTGCCCAGCGGTGCGCGCCTCCTCGATAGCCAGGCGCATAAACTTAGCGTCGAGTTCCGAGCAAAGTATCATTTATGAAGCACACCGCCGTCAAGTATGTTACCATACCGTTAGGGGGAAATCAATAACAGCTGGCGCGAGTTCCGCGAATCGCGCCGGCCAAATTGGAGATCATCATAGTTGACAACACGCATTCAGGAGGGCTGCGCATGCACGACGACCAAGACCCGCGGCAGATGAGTCCGTACACCGAGATGTACTTGGAGCAGCTCAAGCAGAGTGCCCCTCAACGTCTAGAAGAATTCGTCCGGCTGCAGCGACTCGGCGACTTCCTTCGAGGGCACAGAGAGAGCCAAGGCCTCTCGGGTCGGGAAGTAGCACGAAAACTCGGCATTTCCCCCAACGTGGTATCGGAAATCGAGACCGGCAAGAAATCCTATCCCGATCGCATCTATGAGAGGTTCGGAGAAGCAGTTCACGCCGATCAGGACGAGCTATTCATGATAGTCGGACGTACGCCCATGTATCTCAGGCGAGCATTCGAGGAATCGCCCGGTCTGCAGCGAATCGCGCGGATGGTCTGTAAGCTTCCGGATCGGGAAGACCTGCTGAGCCGCGCCGCAGAGATAGTCACAAGGGAAGTTGGCGCAAAACACTAAAGCTGGGAGGCGTAGTTGTGTATGGGCCTGAAGAGCAGTTGTGATTTCATTGGTCTGCCTGTCATTAGCATAGACGACAGCCGCGAGGTTGGCTCAGTGAAGGCTCTCGTTATCGACTTCGCCAACGCAGTAGTGTGCGCCATCGCGGTGGAGGGGGACTACTGGTTCGATCCCCCGAGAGTAGTCCCATTTTCCGCTATTCAAGGCATTGGAGACGCCGCTGTCACGATCCAGGACACTGGGTCGCTTGTGCCATTGTCTTCGATCCCGGAGGTAGAGGAGCAAGCCCGCGCAAACGTGCGTGTGCGGGGTGTACGAGTCTTCACAGATACCGGCGCTCAGGTCGGAACTGTGAGTGAATTCTTAATAGATTGTGAAACCGGATATCTGGTTGGGTTTGATATCCCATCGGGAAGCGAGCTCATCCGTGTTCCGCGCGAACGCCTGATAAGCCTGGGTCAGCACGTGATGGTGATCCGAGATATGGAGGGCGATGATGCGTGTGGAACAGGCATGAGCGCTGAATCTGCGGCACGCCTGCACTCAGGCCCCATCGGAACTCCATCAGCCGCCCATACGGCCTCGTCTACTGCCGGCTCCGGACTATCGGAAGCGTTCAGCGCCGCCCGCGAAACATTCCTGGTGGGTCGGACGGCGGCGGCCACAATCCGAACTGATGATGGAATTGTGATCATACATGAAGGCGACGATATCACTCCCGATACAATCGCATCTGCGAAGTCGGCGGGAAGATTTGAGCAGCTGGTCAACACTGTGAAGGCGAGGAAGGTCGAGCACAATGGATAGTATGAGCGACCGGCGGAGCACCATGAAGTCAAGATTTCCTGAAGCACGCCGCAATCCATCTGACCAGCGCCTCGGGGCCCCGCAGCCTCCCCTCGTAAAGCCGTTCGACCCCGGATCCCAAACCGTAGATCTTCCATCGCCGCGCGACGCGGTTCCGGAAAACGTGAATCTGTATGACCTCATCGAGCGACGCGAGAGCAGGCGGCAGTACTCCTCCGATCCCATATCACTTGCTGAGGTTTCGTTCCTCCTGTGGGCAACCCAAGGGATCAAGGCAATCGTGAAAGATGGGTTCGCTGCCTTGAGAACGGTTCCATCAGGAGGGTCTCGGCACGCGTTCGAGACCTATCTGGCCGTCAACCGCGTGGAAGGCCTTAAGCCAGGGATATACAGATACCTGCCGATCGGGCACAGGCTCTTATTCATCGGCTGCCCGCAGGAGTTGCCATCTCGAATCGCACAGGCCTGTTTCGGGCAGGACTTCGTGGCCACTGCCTCTGTAGTGTTCTTCTGGAGCGTTTTGCCCTATCGGTGCGAGTGGCGCTACTCGGTTGCCGCCCACAAGACCATGATTCAGGACTCGGGGCATCTGTGTCAGAATCTGTACATAGCCTGTGAGGCCTTATCGCTTGGGACGTGTGCAATCGGAGCGTACGATCAATGGTCAGCCGACGAGCTTCTCGGCCTCGACGGTGAGGAGGAGTTCGTTATCTACGCAGCGCCAGTGGGCAGGCCCGGCCGATAGGCGCCTCCGGCCCTCGGCCTGTTCAGCCCGCGCGGCGCAGGCAGAACACGCCAATGCAAGAAATCACGCGTATTGGTATGAACACGTCCATCGCCAGGGCATCTTTCGGGCATCCGGAACCCAGCTGATGTTTGCCAGCATATTGCAATCTTGGCGCAAACGTTTTATGATATACGTGGCTGTTGTTCAAGCGCACGCATCAACCATGCATGCCGGCTTGATCAAGAGACTAATCACCAAAGCGAGGCATGATCAGGTTGGCATTCGAAGACAAGGTTCTAAATTGCAGGGACTGTGGCCAGGATTTCGTATTCACCGCCGGAGAGCAGGAGTTCTTCGCACAGCGCGGCTTCCAGAATGAGCCCTCCAGGTGCCCCGACTGCCGTCGGAACCGCAGGAGCACCAACACCGGCTCGGGCAACCGTCAGATGTATGAGGCAGTTTGCTCATCGTGCGGCAAGGTCGCTTACGTCCCCTTCCAGCCCAGCGGCGACAAGCCAGTTTACTGCAGCGATTGCTTTGCAGCTCAGAGGGGCGGCAGGCAGCGGTAGTCAGCCAGTGTGGCTCGTAGGACATATCCAGCCCAGGCGGGCACGGGAGCCACATCGGATCCGACATAGCAGGATTTGTTGTTAGCTCGAAAGAGCCCCGGGGAGCATCTCCCCGGGGCTTCCTGTATCGCTTCCGGCGCTTATCGCTGCTATCGCTGCTGCCAGCGTCTTAGGCCTTCACAAGGCCACTATGATCTATGCTCTGCCCATGGGCACGCAAGATGCCTCTGCCTCCACCTGGGATATGGCCGTATCGATGATGCGGACCGCCTCGTCGATTTCGCTTCTCCCCACGATCAGTGGAGGCAGAAGCCGAATTACTTTCCCCGCGATGCAGTTGGCAATCAATCCTCGTTCGCGGGCAATCCGTGTCACTTCATTCGCATCGATAGTGAGCTCCACTCCAACCATTAGGCCGAGCCCCCGAACATCCGAAACACACCAGTGGCGCCGGGCCATTCTCCGGAGGCTTTCCCCAAGGTACGCTCCCATCTCTCCGGCGTGCTCTGGGATTCCCTCCTTGAGCATGGTCTCCACAACCGCGATTCCGGCAGCGCAAGCCACGGGGTTTCCACCGAAGGTGGAGGCGTGATTGCCTGGCTCGAAACCAGAGGCCGCCTCGTCAGTGGCCATCATCGCTCCTATCGCAATCCCACCGCCTAGAGCTTTGGCGAGAGTTATGATGTCTGGGCGCACTCCTGCGAAGTTCTGGTACGCATAGAACCGCCCCGTCCTGCCCATCCCTGTCTGCACCTCATCAAGGATGAGCAGAAGCCCCCGCTCCCTGCACAGCTCGGCAAGGCCCTGCATGTATTCCTCAGATGCAGGGTACACCCCGCCCTCGCCCTGGATCGCCTCGATCATGATCGCACAGGTCTTTGCAGATATAGCCCCCTGAACCGCGGCAAGATCGTCATATGGGACGTAGCGGAACCCCTCTGGCAGAGGCTCGAAGCCACTCTGATACTTCTGCTGGCCAGTCGCGGTGACCGTCGCCAGCGTCCTGCCGTGGAAGCTTCGCTCTGCGGTAATGATCTCGTAGCGCCCCTTGCCATACTTGGAGCGGCTGTACTTCCTCGCAAGCTTTATCGCAGCCTCGTTCGCCTCAGCCCCGGAGTTGCAGAAGAACACTTTGCTCAGGCCAGACCCCGTAGCATTCTCCACCAGCAGCTGTGCAAGCCTTGCCTGCTGCTCGATATGGAATACATTCGATACATGCATAAGCGTTGCAGCCTGCTCGGATATGGCACGCACCACCGCTGGATGGCACTGGCCCAGGGAGTTCACGGCGAGTCCCGTCATGAAGTCCAAATACTCCCGGCCATCTGCATCCCACAGCCTGCAACCTTCTCCGCGCACGAAGGCGATGGGTAGGCGGTTGTAGGTCTTCATCACGTACTTCTGGGTGAGAGCGATTACTTCATCAGTATTCATCATGCTGTCGCCCCCTGTATTCGGCATCACTATGGCACGAGTTCAGTTCCTATCCCCGCATGGGTGCAAAGCTCCAGGATTATCGAATGAGGACGCCTGCCATCGATGATGTGGGCGCGGCCCACTCCACCTTCTAGCGCGCCTATGCATGACTGCACCTTCGGTATCATCCCGCCCTCAACACGTCCGTCGGATACCATGGCGCGGGCATCATCGATCGAGAGCTGAGGAATGAGCGTGGACTTGTCCTTGTAGTTCCCGAATATGCCCTCTACGTCGGTGAGCATGACCAGCACGTCGGCGCCTAGGGAGCACGCGATCTCGGCCGCCACGTAGTCGGCGTTTATGTTGTAGGCCCTGCCATCGTCGCCCATGCCCACCGTGGAGACCGCAGGGATGTATCCATCCCTCGCTAGGTCGCGCAAGATGGAAGGGTCGATCTCCTCCACATCCCCGACCTGTCCCAAGTCAACGAGCTGCTCCTCGCCCGTCTCGCGATCCACCACACGCTCGGGCGGACGCTTCCTGGCGCGGATCAGCCGGGCATCGTGACCCGATATCCCGATGGCCCGCCCGCCTTCGTCGCCTATGAGTGATACGATCTCCTTGTTGAGCTTCCCGCACAGGACCATCTGGACGATCTCCATTGTCTCAGGATCTGTGATCCTAAGGCCGCTCACGAAGGCGGGTTTCTTCCCGATCCTCGCCATCATCTGGTTGATGTCCGGTCCTCCCCCGTGCACAACCACTGGGTTGGCGCCGATGCTCTTGAGGAACACCAGATCGAAGGCGACAGCCCGCTTAAGCTCCTCATTTGCCATAGCGTTCCCGCCATACTTAACCACAACGGTCTTGCCGCACAGTTCTTTTATATATGGCAGGACCTCAACGAACATCGCAGCCCTGTCTTCAGGAGTGAGTGCCGTCATCATTGCATCTCCCCCTACCTAGCTGCGGTAGCTGGCGTTGATCTTGACGTAATCGAAGGTCAAGTCACACGTCCACACCGACGCCCGTGCAGGCCCGGACTTCATGTCGATGGTAAGCATGATCTCCCTGCTGGAGAGCGCCTCTTTCGCCCTCTCCTCAGAGAATGGCAGGCCCATGCCTCTCTCCGCCACTTTCACGGGTCCGATATAGATGTCCACAATGCTAGGATCGAAATCCGCCCCGGAGTAGCCTGCGGCGCACATTATCCTGCCCCAGTTCGCATCGGCGCCAAAGATGGCCGTCTTGACCAGTTCGGATTTGGCAATGGCCATGGCTACGGTTTTCGCATCAGCCTCCGTAGCCGCGTTCACCACTGCCACCTCAACGAGCTTGCTTGCGCCCTCGCCGTCCATTACTATTTTCTTCGCAAGATCCTGGCAGACCACCTGCAACGCCTCTTGGAATCTGGCATAGTCATCACCCTGGTCAACGATGGGCTCATTGCCGGCAAGGCCATTCGCCATGGCGATCACCATGTCGTTGGTGCTGGTATCGCCATCCACGGTGATGCAGTTGAACGACTTGTTCACCGCGTCCTTCAGGGCGCTCTCAAGAAGCCGCCCCTCGATCGCAGCATCACTGGCCACAAAGCAAAGCATCGTGGCCATGTTCGGGTGGATCATTCCGGAGCCCTTGGCCATCGCGCCGATGGTTGCTACGGCGCCGCCGAGCCGGATCTGCACCGCGCACTCTTTCGCAAACGTGTCGGTAGTCATTATCGACTCTGCGGCCATTCGCCCTCCATCAGGGGAGAGCTGCCTCGCGGCGTCGACCATGCCCGGCACGACCTTGTCCATGGGAAGCCTTACCCCAATAACGCCTGTGGATGCACAGGCAACGGTCCTAGGGTCGATCCCGAGTTCACGGCCAAGAACCTCAGTGATCATGTACGCATCACGGAGCCCAGCCTCTCCAGTGCATGCATTGGCATTGCCGCTCACGATCCCGATCGCCTGGATCGTTCCCGCGCCAACATGGTCCATACACACGAGCACTGGGGCAGCCTTCACTTTGTTCGTGGTGTACACACCCGCTGCCCTAGCAGGGGTATCGGAGTAAATCACTGCGATGTCCTTCCGCGCCTTCCTCACGCCAGCGAAAACCCCAGAGGCCTTCATGCCCCGGGCGGCCGTTATCCCCCCACTAATAGGGACAATATCTGCGCTGGCGTGGAAGTGCGATTCCTCGGCGTACTCGGCGTACTCTGCGGCCATCCCTTACATCAGTTCCTCTCGACTAGAATGGACTCAACGTGATGCAGTCTAAGGATACACGGGCATCATGTCAAGACCGGTCTTTTCGTCCAGGCCGAACATGAGGTTCATGTTCTGAACCGCTTGCCCCGATGCACCCTTTACTAGGTTATCTATGGCGCTCATTATGATCACTCTGTTAGTCCGACTGTCGACGCGCAGCGAAATGTCGCAGAAGTTGGAGCCGCATACCGCCTTCGTCTCCGGGAGCCTATCAGGGGGAAGCACCCGAACGAAGTGGTCGCGCCTGTAGAACTCATGGTACATGCCTGCGAGCTCCTCGCAGCTAGGACAGTTCCCGACTGGCGACGCGTATATGGTGCTGAGCATTCCGCGAGTCAGCGGAACGAGATGAGGCGTGAACGTAACGGTTACAGGCTTGCCCGCAAGCTTGGATAGCTCCTGCTCAATCTCTGGGGTGTGGCGATGACCCGCAACGCCGTATGGAGCAAGGGAGTCATTCCTCTCGGGGTAGTGGTAGGCCAAGCCGGGCTTGCGGCCTGCTCCGGATACACCGGACTTAGCATCGATGATGATGCCGGCAGTGTCGATTGCCCCTGCACGCAGAAGAGGCGCAAGACCCAAGACGACAGTAGTAGGATAGCAGCCAGGGTTGCCCACAAGCCATGCCTTGCGCACGCGGTCGCGGTTCAGCTCAGGAAGGCCGTATACAGACTCCTCAAGCAGACCAGGCTGCTCATGTTTCACCTTGTACCACGATTCGTATATTGATGCATCGTCGAACCTGAAGTCCGCCCCCAGGTCGACCATCTTCTTGCCTGCAGCACGCACCGTGGGCGCGATTGGCATCGCAGCTCCATGCGGCACAGCCGTGAACACCAGATCACATCGGGATGCCATCTCCTCAGAAGAAAGGTCTTCACACGTGAGATCGACCCTGTCCCAAAGGCTCTGGAACACCTCTCCGATCTTCTTGCCTGCGTATGTCCTAGAGGACACGCGCCTCACTCGGGCCTCCGGATGCCCCGCCAGAATGCGGATCAACTCCCCGCCGGTGTAGCCCGAGGCGCCCACAATCCCCACTTCGATGATCGAGCCCACCCCCTAACAGATATGCGTGTAAAATTACATGACGCAATTATACTCTCGCACCTCCCGGTGTGCAATAGGCAATCTTCCAGAGTCGTCCCATTGCTGGATACTGGGAGCAATTTCGCTGCCTATCAGCGGAATGGCTCGCGAAAGGGAGGGGTAATGTCATAATGAGGAGTTGGTGGAGGTTTAAGGCTGCGCAGATGGATTCTGCAACTTTATGCAGCCGCAGAATCACCGCTCTTCGGAGGCGCGCTGGACGGTATTATTACCAGCCGCCCTGTTTGGCGCTACGATGATTGTCGTGCCGATGGAGCTCCTGCAGGAACAGGGAATGGGGCAGTCTCCACCCTTCCCACCCTCGGCATCTCCACCGTGAATGTAACACCACCGTCTGGGTTGTTCCTCGCCCTTAAGGACCCACCCTGGCTTTCTATGAGGGTTTTCGATATTGCGAGGCCAAGCCCGGTCCCGTCGGGCTTGGTGGTGAAGAAAGGCTCGAAGAGACGGGACATGATCTCGTCGGGGATGCGCGGACCGTTGTCGGTGACCTCTATGAGCACCTTCGAGTTGCCAGCCTTCGAGCGCACACTGACCTTTGGGTCCGGTTCATCAGATGCAGCCTCCACTGCGTTCTTGACCAAGTTGAGCAATGCCTGCCCGAGCTGATCGGGGTCACACCATACGTTGACATCCCCTCCCTCGTACGACACAAGAAGCGCCGTCCTGGCCTCGTCTGCCACTGCAGACCCTTCAGCTCCCACGCTGCCAAGGATCTCGCCGAGGGGAGCGGACACAAGCTTCGGCTCACGCGGCCTGGCGAACTTCAGGAAGTCACTCGCCAGAATGCCCATGTGATCCATTTGCCTAACGATATTCAGCAGCCACATCCGCTTCCGCGGGTCGGTCTCCGCGGCCAGGATGAGCTGCGCAACGCCTCGCGATACGGTAATCGGATTCCGCATCTCGTGGACCACGCCCGCAGCGAGCTGCGCCGTAGCTGCCGACTGCTCCACTGCACGCTGGCTCGCCGCAGATGCCGCATTCGCCGTGAGAACCTCACGCCGCTTGCACTCGGTCATCAACGCCCATGCCCCGACGATGAGAGCAGCTGCCGACGCCACCGCCGCTCCGAGGAGGCCCCAGGCTGAGGCAGTGGTTCCGATCATCAGATTGGGAACGTACGACCTGGCCCACACATGCCCCACGATCTCGCCGTCCCTGTGCACGGGAAAGGTCTGAGTGGCAGTGCCGCCTCTCCCGTGCACCCTCACGCCAGACGAGGAATATGAAAGTTCAGGACGGCCAGTTTGGTAAAGGCGGAACTCCGCTTCCGGCTGGGTCAGGAAGAGCCTGCCTGCATCGAACCCGGGCCCTGCCGCAGCCTCAATCCCCAGTTGCCTCACGTAATACCCTGCCTCCACGCCTGGGAAGGCCGAGCACACGTTGTTCACCACCGGCTGGAGCGCGGAATGCAGCAGTGCTGCCTGTTCCTGCGGAGCATCCGCCGTTGCGTCCTGCTCCTCGAGAATCTCCTGATATGATCCATAAGTCGAGGCAAGTTCCAGATCGAGAAGACGGCATATGGAATACAGCTGCCGCTCACCCGCCTGCCGCTCCGCGCCGGCAAATCCCCGATAGCCGAGCCCGGCGACAATCAGAGCCGGCAAGAGCGTCACGGCGAGTATCCCCGCATACACCTGCCATGCGTATTGGCTGGGAAGAAGCCGATCTCTCAGGCCTATTCGCGTCAAGATGAACACCCCTGACCCTGAATAGCATTCCTCACAGGAACGCGCCTTTTGTCACTGCCGCAGTTCGAGGCGCCTAGAACTTTGCTCCAATAGTGACGCAATGGTTCGATGCAGCGCCCGCCTCCCAGGTCAGTGCGTACCCGAAGTCCACCTTCCCAGCTCTGAACCCCAGCCCTCCCGTGTACGACATCTCCACGCCTTCGGTCTTCGGGGATGCGATCGCCCCACATCGCAGAGCGAAGCGATCGCGGATCCACACCTCAACGCCCCCGGAGTACCAGGGGTTTCTCGTGCTGTCTCTGCCGAAGACATCATGGGCGTCAACAGCAAGGGTGATCGGTTTCAGCGGCCTGAGCGCAAGCCCAAAAGAGACCTCCGGCACGAAATCCGTCTCCATTGTGTTCCCATCGCCGAACCTGCTGGCCGTGATGCCCGACGCCATCACGCCCGCGGAGAAGGCTCCGAACTTGAGGGCAAGACCTGCGTCGGTGGTCAGTGTCTGCACTGTGGAATCTGCAATCCTGGCGTAGCCTATCCCCAGCCCCAGTGCGTACCGGTCGCCTAGCTTCTTGCCGATGCCATAGCCAAGGTGCATCACCGCGGGCTCCGCGCCGGCAGGGCGCCTGTAGGCGATGGATAGACCTCCCGCCCCGATTCCGCGGTCCACATCGCGAACTCCGGCAAATAGAGTGCCGCCATCCGCTGTCGAACCGCCGATTCCGATGCCAACTAGGCCGGAGATTCCGTCAACCCCGAAACCAAACGCAGCCGGGTTCGCACAGGCGGGGTTGGGCAGATCCAGGACCCCCACGTAGGTCCAGCCCATGCCGACCAGGCGGGCGTCTGGCGGAAGCGGGCCTCCATAGGCAAGCGCAGGAGCCACAAACAGGGCCAGGCAGAACAGGAGCGAAAGCCCCGTTCCCAGTACCGCCCTGCCGACCACAGCCAGCCGACGCCCCTCAACGAGACATGTTGCCATCTTGTTCACCTCGCCTCTCCTTACTTGCCCTGATACACAATGGTCGGAGTGATGAATATGACAGTCTCCGTCTCCACGGAAGCCTTCTTGGAGTTGCCGAACAGCAGCCCAAGCACAGGAAGATCCCCGAGGATCGGGAACTTGCTCTTGGATTCGTACTCCGACTTCAGCTTCAGCCCACCGATTACCAGAGTCTCGCCATCGCGGATCATTACGGTCGTCGACACCTTGCGCCTGTTCACAACGGGCAGCCCGTTGGTGACCTCAACCGCGTCCGAGACCTCGGGCTCGATCTTCAGGATGATCTCGCCGCTCTCCGTAATCCTAGGAGTGAACTTGAGCGAGATTCCGGTCTTGATGGACTCGAGACGCGTAGTCGTTGAAGTCTCGCTTACCGATGTCGAGACGGTGATGTACTTCTCGCGCCCCAGGAATATCTCGGCCGTCTCCCCATCCATGGCCATCAGCTTGGGTGTGGCATTGATCTCGGCCTTGCCCGAATCCACCAGGCATTTCAACGCCCCTAGCACGTGGCTTAGGCCGCCGGCCACGTTGAGTTTGCCGCTCCATATTCCAGACACGAAATCGACGAACCCAGACGCCGGAAGAGTCGAATCTCCCTCGCCGCCGCTCCCCTCATACCGCCAGTCGGACTTGAGCGAGTTGCCCGCATCGGCAGTCACCTCTACAACCAGCGCCTCCATGACCACCTGCGCAGATGGTTTGTCCATCTTCGCCAGGTCAGCCTTGACTCGATCGATCACCGCCTGTGTGCCAGTAATCGCGATCATGTTGCTGGCAGGGTTGACCTTGACGTTGGGCGCAAAGAAGTCGGACAGCAGCTTCGCCGCGGCATCTGCCTTTACGTACTTGAGGTTCACAACCTCAGTCCTGGTGAACAGCGGGAACGCCGGGTTCTTTGCGTCGGGCGAACCGACTATGTAGTAATCCCCCACCCGAACCCATGTGTAGCCGAGCGGAGCAACGATCATGTCCAAGGCCTGCTCCAACGGCACGTCCACCAATTCCAGGGTGACCCAACCCTGAACGGCCGGTTCGGCCAGAATGTTGATGCCCGTCTGGGCGGAGATACTGCGTAGGACGCCTATTACGTCCTCACTGTCGAATACGTTGGTGACCTTCGTCTCCTCCGCCCACAGACCAGCGGGGAGAATGAGTGTTACTGCGATCAACGTCACAGCTAGAACAAGCGCTCTGCCCGCACGCGCCGTCGACAATGTCTTGCCGTTTGCCATTGTAGTTCCCTCCAATTTCCAATTGCCTTGTCATACAGGCCGCCTCAAGGCAGGCGCCGCCCTACTTGACTGTGAACTCTCTCGTTGCATATAGTGGGGATTTGCCTCCGTAGTTCACGAGAAACTCCACCACGTAATCCCCTGGTTCAAGGCGACCCGAAATGGCCACGTTGAACGCTCGCGTGCCGCCGGGCAACACTACGTTCTCTTCTTCTCCGAGGTCCACTGAGTTGACATTCACGAGCGAACCCGGGCCCACGTATTCAATGCCAGGGACGCTTTCGGGCATGACTCGCTTCTTTATTGTCACAGACGCCCTGGGTTTCATGTGGATTGACCCAGTGTTCCTGAGGGCAGCGCTGAAGACCATCCCCACGGAAGGCCCACCATCCTCAATGGCAATGGGGGAAAGCTCTCCAGTAGTCTCAAACTCCTTGCCGACTTTGAGAAATACAACCGCGCCGCTCTCGCCTGACCATGTCGGAGTCTCACCTGTCGATACCGGCGTTGCCGTGAAGATCACATTGGCGTACTTGCCGCCCGATTCGCCCTTGGGAATGGAGATCATCATACGCACAACCTGACGCGACCTCGGCTTGATCTCGGCTGCATTGGGCCGCAGTTCGATCCAGTCAGCACAACTAGATGTTGACGGTTCCAAGCCCTCGAAAATGAGCTCGCCTTCCTCGTCGTAGGCAAGCGGAATCGCGCGGCCTTCGATTCGGATTGTCTGGTCGGAGCGGTTTTCGATGACCAGAGATTTCGCTGCGGTAGCGCCAGCAGGATAGCTCAAGTCGAGGTCCCCAGGATCGACAGAAAACGGCGCGATCACCGCTGCCGTCTCGGCCCTGGCGACTTCCGTTCCGCTCGCCCCAACACTGAACGGGATCTTGGCGCTGGCAGGCCTCATTCCCCCGTACTTCACAGAAATGTCGGCGATGTAGTCGCCTGGAGCGAGGCCGCCAGGCAGAACCGATCCAAGGCTTATGGCAGCCCCTGGCAGCACGACGCCTCGGCCTGCGCCAAGCGGGATCTCCCTCAGGCGCTTTCCTGCAGAATCACGCAGGATCATGCTCCCCTGGGCAAACACGTGGATGGCGCCTTCGTTCTTGACTTGGGCCGTCAGTATGATGGCCTGCTTGCCGTATGCGCTGGCGTAAACAGGCTTTTCACTGGCGTGTGTCACCTTGAACCCCGTCACGTCGAGCCGCTTTTTCACTTGACGCGCAGGAATGGAAAGCTCCACAACTGTCACAAATCTTTGCACAAACTTCGTAGAGGCAAGAGCCGGTTCGCCCTTTCTCTCCTCCGGAACGAGCTCGAACACGACCGCAGCGTACCTGCCGCCTGACGCTCCACGGGGCACTGTGAGGGTTCCCTTTACGGCGAAGGCCCCGCTCGGCCCTATCGTGGCCTTATCTGCCGAAAGCTTTATCCATTTGGCGCACGAGTGTTCTGCGGTTCCCGCGCCGAACACTTCATAGTCACCGTTGGGCTTCTGAGCCAGGTCGGCGGTGTATATGAGGAAGTCCGCGGTTACCGCTTTGCTTTCGTTCATCATGATTACTTCAAATGTGTTCACAGATCCGGAGGCTGCCGTCAACTCCACAAGCATGGGAGTGAAACTCAAAGATATCTGCGCACCGGCATAGCCGCCGACCATTGCAAAGACGGCGGCCAGGCTGATCAGCGCAGGAATCGCTCTCTTCATTAGGGTGCGTCCGCTTTCTACCACCCTGCCTCTACATCGAAGAGACTTCAGTCGGAGGTGCATTACAGGTTCTCTCCTTCCTGTTCGGAAGGGGGCGGCCAGGAAGGCCACCCCCCGGATCTCAGACTCACCCTAGTGGATACGAGATGCTAATGCCGACTGCCATCGGTAGGCAGTCTGACTTCGGACCTGACCTGGGTTACACCTGCGGGTTCGCCCAGGTGCCGTTGACGCCATCAACCCAGAGCTTGATGTTCTGTAGCTTGAGTGTGATAGTCGCGGTGTCCTCGTATTCGCAAGAGGAGTTGCAGTTCTCCACCACTATTTTGTTGAGGAGCTTCGTGCTCATGCCGCCATGTAGGGCAGCGCTGTCGAGGATCAGGTCATCGTCTGTGTTCAAGTCCACAGCTCTTACCCATCCGTTTCTCTCCGCTGCCACAATATCTTCGCCGAAGCTATAGTAGGTGTCGATGGTCCGTTTGACCCCTGCTCCTGTTTCCAGGTACTGAAGGTCAGCAAACCCCTCATAGTCGATTAGCACATCGTTGTTGCTCTTCAGCGTGAACTCAATGCAGTCTGCAGCATATGTGCCAGGCTTCAGTATGCGCCAATCCCAACGAGTCCCGCCGATCGTCCAATCGGACCACTGCGCCATAGAGGCATGATGCGTGAAGTCGATAACCCAGTTCTCCTTGTTGCACGAACCCTGCGTGGGGCCAGAACGCCAGCAGCGAGCAAGGGATGTGACGTCCCCTGACGGATGGCTCACCCATGCGCCGTTCACCATTTCCCAGTGCTCCACCTCGACAGCGCCAGCCGGCAGTTCCTGACCGGGGTTGTAGGCCATCGCCATGGCCGGCACAAAGACAAGCGCCATGATCGCGAACAGGACAAATAGTCTCTTCATTAGTGTCTAGCCTCCTTGAAGTATTGATTCGGGCTGCGCTGACGGGCTCCGGCCCGTCGAGGTTCAGGGGCTTCTGGTCCCCGTCCCCTTCCTAATTGTTGCTGACTATGAAAGTGATCACCCCCTTGTTCTCATACTCAGCGGACGAATCTTCCTCGCCCACACTTATCCTTGACCACATTCGAACCGCATTTGGGTTCGACAGGTCGATTGTCTGTGATGTGCCGTTCAGGCTTGCCGCGGCATGCCAGCCCGCCGCCTCCGCAGCGGCCAGATCCTGACCAAAACCGTAATCCGAGGCCACCGTTCCCGACTCTCCATCCGTCCTTGCGAGATTCGCAAACTCGCTAAACTGGATCGAAAGCTTGCCACAGCCTGTGGCGCTAATCTCCGTAGCGAGCGCCCCATATGTCCCTGGCTTGCGCACGCGCCAGTCGAGCCGAGTTCCGCTCATCGTCACTGTCGCAGCCGCCGTAGACCCAACCCTGACATAGACAGGATCCAGCTGGATGGGTTTCGGAACGCCGGCCACGATAGGAGTGAGAGACATATTCTCGCAAAACACGTGGTCGCCAGCTGACGTGTAACCGCCGGCGTGAGTTCTCACCTTCAATAGCAGCGATGCCAAGCCACCGTAGAATGGCCTAGGACAGCCCCATACGACTAGCGTCTTCCCTGTAGCCGGATTCTTCACAATGGCGGGCGCGGGCACACTGCCCGATGGCCACATGTCCCAATACTCCACCTCGAGTTCCGGGCCGAACTCCATGGTCATCAGCCATGATTCCCACAAGGGGTTGATCGCGTTGAGCACCATAGGACTCACGTACCACTCTGCGTACTGTCCGGCTGGCGCCATAAACCGTTCCCCGTCGTCTGACACATTGGGAGTAACGCCGTCTCCATACCATGAGAAGTAGAATAGTGGATCATATCCTAGCACGTACTTTGCCCCGATCTCATACCCAGGAACGGATGGGATTCTCCCTATCACCACACGGCCTTGCTGGCTCGCGGATGGCTGTGTCACAAGAGGCTGCTCAGCCCCCGGACGTATCGGAATCGGTCTCTGCGGAAAGGGCCTTTCCGGCAGCAGCAGTCCACTCTCGATCGGCTTTGGAGCTACGTCGTATGGTCCGGCATCTGTCCGCAGGGCGGCTGGATTCACGCGGGCGATGACCGAGCATGGGGCGGTGTCTCTTACCTCGTTCTTGCCGAGCAGACGGTATGTAAGCTGAAACCCAGTGTCGATGGAATACACACCTTCCTCGGCAAACTCCGCCCGGCCTGCACTCTGGTTCGTAGCTGCCATGAGTTCGGCCCGTGCAGCCTCGCCTGGCCCCAGGTAGCCGATATCCCACGTGAAACCGTTGCTGGCCGGCAGCAAACCTTTGACGTCTCCATCCACAATGCGCGCGTCTCCGACCGACCGGCCAGTCAACGTTACCCGAAAGGCCTTCCCAAACTGGTTATGGACGCGGACATCGGTCATTGGCACATCGTTGGGATTCCTCACCGTCACGATGGCCTTCCACTCTAGCCTGCGTCCCAGGGGAGCTATGAACAACCGCGAATCGCTCGTGGTGATTTCTCCCGACACCGGCACGAACTCCGCGCTGATCTCGGCACGGCTCAGATCTGGTTCAAACACCGCCTTGGCAGTGATTCCGATTGCGGTACTGCTGCCATTGCCCCACCCCTGCGCAGTACCAGCAGCGATCATCGAAGCATACGCATTCACCGGCTCCAGCTGGGTCCACGCACCGGGCTCCGTGAGACGGTAGACTGTCTGGTTCGTGCCGGCCGCAAAAGCCGGCAACACAATCAGCAGCGCAATCATGATCATCAGTGTCCGGCGCAACTGTCTTCCGTCTGCCATCTGAAGCCCTCCCAGTAACCCCGCATTTATCGTAATCTTCCGAATCATGTGTCTACAGTGCGGTCGTCCCTTTTCTCCATGCCCGCCCTCGTTCTACCCTGTGGCGGCACGGACTGACTCATCTATCCTCGAATGGCCCATTTATGCCCGATACCTGGCGTAACGGCGCTCACTCCGTTGCCAGGTATCGGGGAAGAGTATTCTGCGGTGCTTCGGGCAATCCTTCCTAGAAATTCTGATGGTTTGCGCTGCACGGCCGTGTTGTCCTGCCATATCCCACGTCAATCGAGGCCTAGGTGCTGATACAGCTCGGAAAGAGTGCAGAACTTGTAGCCTTGTCGTTTGAGCGCGGGGATAATCTCGCGGACTGCCTGGACCGTCGCGCCCCTCGGCCCTCCCCCGTCGTGGAGGAGTATGACAGAGCCGTTGGAGATGGGCCTTCCGATCACCTCGGATACTATGCGAGCAGCCCCTCTGATAGACGCAGCTCGGCTATTGTCCCAATCGCGCGGGTCCACATTCCACAGCACGAGCGTATGCCCGGTATCCCGCGCTGCCCGAAGGGCGCCGTAATCCAGGGCGCCCCCTACCGGCCTGAACCACTTGGTAGGGCGACCGGTCGCGGCCTTCACCACATCCGATGTCCGAGTGATCTCAGCCTCCATCTCCTTGTGATCTGACCCCGCGGATAGTAGGTGGGAGTAGGTGTGGTTCCCGATCTCGTGTCCTTCATCTGCGATCCGTTTCAGCAGATCCGGATGGGCCTCCGCCTGCGAACCCAGCACGAAGAAGACCGCGTGGGCCTTTTCCTCTTTTAGTGCGTCGAGGATTCCCTCCGTATAAGGAGACCTGGGGCCGTCGTCGAAGGTTAGCACAACGATCTTCGATGGGCACGTGTACTGAAACCTCACCACCCTCTCTGGCACAGCAGGGCTCGTCTCCTTGGCGCCAAGCACCTTCCCTGTTGACACGCCCCGCCTCAGCAGTGCCTTTGCAGGGCGCCCCTGCCTCTGAACCTCTACGAATGAGCCGCTCCCGGTCACTTGCAGCTGCGGGTCGCAGGCAGTCGCCTCCACCCTCACATCCTCCACAATAGCCGACCCTGGAACCACCGAGAGCCTGTCGAATGGCCGCGCCCTCAGGCCCCGGGGAGCCTCCACACCGTTCAGCATGCACCTGGAAGGCTGGCCGCCTCCCTGTTCCAGAAGAGCCCCGTCCACATCCACAAGATCCCCGGGCGACGTATCGATCCCGGCCGCCCGTATGAGCCCGTCCACCGTGTTCCAAGGTGATGCCGTCACCCGATGATCGCACACGTAGACCGGCACCCCGAAGGTCGCCAGCGCAGCGACTGAGCAGACTACAGCGACGGCTGCGAACGTCGCCGCCGCTGCTCCAGCCCGGGCCATCACGGGGATATACGCCCGGACGCCATCCGTGAACACCGGTGGCGATGTCCTTCGGGCGCCAGTGTTCCATCCAATTCCTACAAGGCTCGGCGCGCCCAAGCGGCTATCCCTCCAGCGTCAGTGCCTCACGCACCGCCGAATCGCACGATTCGACTCTCCGTGGAAGCTCAGTGGCGTCATGGACAACCCTGTCGCCTGCGTCTGCTGCAGCCACCAGAACCTGCCTGCCTATGGTTATGACCTCTCCAGCTGGCAGCACCCCGGAGGCGCCAGCGATGTCCACCTCGTACCCGGCTATCCGACCAGCATCGATATCGATGATGATCTCCTTCACAGTACCGAGGAAGTGCCCGGTCCGGGTCATGACCTTCGTTCCACGCACCTCGCCCTCAGATCGGGCGATGGCTGCAAGCTCAGGAAGCGCAGACATCTCCACCAGGGACGAGCTGTTCTCAATCACGATGGCATCCTCGCCCACACCCTGTATCAAGGCGAAAGGCACCACCTTGGGCGCAAGGAATGGATTAGAACTCCCCACTGCTACTGCGGCGATCTCGCCGGAACCGGTGTTGATCACGAGGCTTCCAACGCGTCCGATCTCCAAGCCTTCCTCGATTGTGATAACTGGCCTTCCCACCAACTCAGCACTGCGCTTCACATCGCTCATGTCCTCGCTACCTCCTGAGCATCGAATCGATCTTTGCCAGTTTCCGCTGGGCATGTACAGCGAGAGCATCCACATCCATCCGGGCATCTGCGGAAGCCGCGGTCGCTGCAGCACGCCGTGCGTGCAGGTATCTCTGAAATGACACCAACTCCTGTCGGAGCCTAGCGTTCCGCCCCACATCTGGGCGGACAAGAAGCCTGATCGTGATGGCGAGGGCCATATCGAAGTCACTCAAATCGGTGACCGACTGCGCAAGCTCCACAAGAGCATCGCACAGGCCATCAGCGGGGCGCACCGACGTCGCCTGCCCAAGTGCGCATGCCACCGCCTCCATGCCGCGACCCCTCCTCGCCAGATCCTGCGCGACGCTAAGCACCGATCCTCCAAGCGCCTCAGGCTGCTGCCAGACCGCGCCCACGCCCTCCACTTCCCTTGTGGCGACCTCGCCTGTAGAGAGGCTAGGTGCAGCCTCAGCGCTGGCTGCGAATCCGCCGTTGGAATCAGTCGCATCGTGAACACAGTTCACAGCCTCAACTGTGTCGACCCCATCCGAACTGGCAGTGATCTCAGCGGCTGCTGCATCAGCGGAGGCGAGCCTCGACGCGTGCGCCATGTCTATGGTCTTGAGGCCTGCAAGCCTACGTTCCATAGTCACCGCCACGGCTGCCGACATCAAGGCCGCAAAAGCAGCGAAGGCCAGTATGGCCTGGAAGTGAATCCGAGACGCAGCTACGAGAAGGACCAGGATGGCACAGGTGGCAGCGGCTATGACCTGAGCTGCGACGTAGGCCTGGCGCGATATGCGGTATTTCGCGGGCAGACGGGAATACAGAAGAGATGACGAGATGATAGTTGCGAGCACGCTCGTCCCCAGCACGATCCCCACGAACCTCCCCATCGTTCCAACCTCCCCATCGGATGAAAGATCGGTGAAATGGGGGTGCTTCCATCCAGTGGGCAATGGATTTCGATGTGGGCCTGGTTTATCCCTTCCCAGCTACAAGCGGGATATTGTGCGGTAAACCCCCGGGATCTTGCGTAGTTCGAGAACTGCCTCACACGCGCGCCAGGCGATCGAGGAGAGCCGTGCATCCATGGCAAGATATGCAGAACTCGCAGACATGCCAGACGTCTGCGAGATATTCCAGCGCAATCTGTAATGCCCTACCTGGCGTCTCCGAAATGCCCGAGGGCGAACGTCTCCGGAGATGGGTCGAAATACGCATTAGTGTAGCGCCTTACGAAACTCCAGCCATCAGAGACGCCAGAGTCCCAAGTGGCGTCCATGAGCACCAGTCGCCCGTTCACCAGCACCTCATTCCAGGCGTGCAGTACGACTGATGAGCCGTCATCGCCCATTCCCGTCACAACCCACGCAGGAATCCCCGACGCTTTCGTCAGCGCTGCAAGGAGGTTTGAGTAGCCCAGGCACACTGATTGCCGACGTGCGAGAGTCGACATGGCGTCGGCAGGTCCGGGGAGGCCGCTTTTGGCGCCTGCAACATCATAGTCGATGTTTCGGGCAACCCAATCGTGGATAGCTTTCGCCCGGTCGTAGGGGTCATCGGCGCCTGACGCTATGGAGAGAGCAAGATCCTGTATCGTCCTGTAGCAGGAATGGATCACCCATTTCTCAGTCGGTTCAGGTTCAGCACGGGGGCGCACGACCACAACGGTGTAGAACCGCGTTGGCTGGAAATCGGCGGCCTTCACCGCCTCCCCTACAGCCAGGGCAAAGAGCTTCATGCCCTCAGGCGGGTTGATCCACGCTTCCCATTTGCCGTCAACGATTGGAACCTCTATCGTTTGTATCACGTGGTCGACAGGCGCGGATCCGCTGCCCTTCTTCTCTTCGCGCCCGCGCACCTCTATCCTCACACCGGTCGGAGATGGTCCTTCCCGCCTGCTCCCATCGCGGTAGCCACCTGCAAGTCCCCGGAGCTTGAACCTTCCGACAGCGAAGATGGATCCCCGCTGGTATCCGGGTTCGATCATGCTCACTGGCGGACGCTCCGCGATCACCCGGTACACCGCGACGCCACGCCAGGTTCTGGCGTCTACCTGCTTGGACGCCAGCTTCACCTCGCATGGTCCGAAGCCTGCCTCCAGGGGGATGCATAACTCGAACAGGCCATCTGGTCCAGCAATCGTGAAGTAGGTCCTCAGCTCGGAGGTGGCAGTGTTCTGCACAGTCGCCCTCACTCGCGAGTACTTCGACCAGCCCTTCACGACGAGTTCATCCACAACCGAATTCGACTCCGACCTCGGGGAGCTGATCGTGAGGTCCGTCCCGTACCCCACGTACTCAGCGGGGACAAGCGGTATCGACTCCGCCGTGTTCACAACGCACATGCTGCATACCACTATGTACGAAGTCCGCCCGGGAGGGCGCACCGCCATGCTTACCGAATACCTACCTGGGCCATCCATCAGCCAGATCGTCCCTGAGAACTTCCCATCCGGCGCCACCGTCAGCCCGATGTTCCGTGCTTCTCCCGTGTCCTCCCTCGCGCAGATCGCTGCCACATCAGGGTGCTGCGACCATCCGGACACCGAAAAGCAGGCCTTGGCCCTGTTCTCAGAGGACGTAGGAGCAGTAAGAGTGAGAAGACTGCCGTAGCCTACGTAGGTCTCGAACGTTGATCCGGTCTCGGGAATAGTCGAAGGCGTTACGGTTGACGCAGGCGCGGCAGTGGCCCATGCCAGCGGTCGCACCATTCCGATGAGAACAACACTCCCTAGGATGGTCCACAGCCAGAATAATGCGGCGAATTTACGCCCGGACCAGTGCATGTCCACACGCCCTCTCCAGATCTCCCGAAACGGGATCACACCTAGACGCGTACATGCTACTGACCGCAGGACCGAAAACCGTGTAGATCCCTCTCGATTCCGAACCCAGAAATGCCAGCGGATAAATGCAATCCTCTGCGATTAGTGAGCGAATACGGACTGGCAGTTCACTATTCAGGGAGCGCCGCACGGCGTTATGCGATTTGTCCATCCCGGGCTGCACCTTCTTGCAGATGAACAGGTCCATTCTCGCAAGACTGCGACGCTGCCATCTGCGCCCGTAGACAAAGGTCTCCCGCAGTGCTATTGATATTTTGGGGTATGTTATCCGTCTCAGGAGGCGTGCGCTATTGCTGGTTCTTCATGCGACATGGTTCAAAGGCGAGCTCTGCATATGGGCAGAGGACCCCGGCCTCATCACCGAAACATCTCCGGGCGCCGGACGGCGCCGCGCCGGGTCATGCGGCCGTCCTCATCCGTTCGCCGCCAGGATCGTGCCTATTGCGTGGGCAGTGGAGCAGATGGGTCCGGCATCAACGACAGATGAAGCTCAGGACGCCGTTCTGACAGTGACCCTTCCTTCCACGCGCCGTGAGCCGCTGCCAAGCCAGGAGCTAGCGGGGATGGCCAGTAGAAACTGGTCTGCGCCCCTCGACGGATCCGCCGAGGGCCCGGAGGTCTCGGAGATCTCGGAAGTCTCGGAGGTTCCCAGGATACGCACTGCCCGAGGGTCGAAGCCCTCCGCGAAACCAGGCCGAGGAGCAAGTCCAGTATCCCTCGCTGCCTGGACCGTCGCTGCGCTTCGCGTTCCGCCCGAGCCCGCCCTCGAGTACCTGGCAGGCATCGCCGTTTCCCAATTGGATGGCGGCAATCGGCGGGATATCGCCTCCACGCTGGACGACCAGTATCCACTGGCCGGCGCATCGCTCCACTTCTGGGCGGATGTCGCCCGCCTTGCCCTTGACATCCTGGCTGATGGCCAGTACGCTCCGGATCTGTCCTTCGGCAGTGAGGCCGCCGGCGCCCCGTTCCACGGCAAAGCGGACCTGGGCCCAAACCACTTTCAGCCCGACGTTGTCATCGGATCAGGCCTGGAAAGCGCCGCCGCAGTGTGGGTTCCGCTGCTGAATGACACAGCTGTCCGCTCCAGGGTGAGGGTTCTCTCTCAGGCCTGCCCACCAGTTTGCATGGCATGCCCAGAGGATCCGATCTCCACCGATCCGGAGGCAATGATCACCGACTTCCTTCGCACCGTCGTTGACTCATTCGTTCGGCAACACATGAGCAAGCTCCAACGGAGCATATGGGCTGGCAGCTCCAGCGCGCTCGCTCTCAGCCACCGGACTGGGCCAGGGCCACTGTGGCTTCGATGGGCTCGTGCTCTGGCGTCGTCGCATCCTGGCATCGCAGCCACATCCGCAGAGATCGCCAGGTTCTCTGCGGAGGTTCATTCGTGGATCGAGGGTCTCCCGATGGCGCCTGTGGGCGACTCCTTCCGAACCTGCTTCCGGCTTGAGCCGCCGGCGTCGCCGGCTGCCCCCAATGATCGTGAGCCTTCTCCCGACCCGGACCATGCCGGCAATCCAGAGGCCGACGCAGGCGCTGACTCGGCCCCCGATGCCTGGACGATTAGCTTCCATCTGCAGGCATCCGATGATCCGAGCCTGCTGCTGGACGCCTGCACACTGTGGCGCTCCGGAGTGCAGGTCGGTCTTGTGGCCGACCGCTGGTTGCGCAACCCGCAGGAACGCCTCCTTGCAGACATATGGCGCGCCTCCGCCTTCGCTCCTGAGCTGAAGCGCGCCCTTAACGACCCAATCCCCATAGGCTGCGAGCTGTCGCCCAAGGAAGCCTACCGATTCCTCAAGGAGAGCGTCCCCCTCCTGCAGCAGGCAGGCTACGGAGTGCTCGTGCCTCCGTGGTGGAACAATCGATCCGCCCGCCTGGGCCTGAGGATCCGCCTGAAGCCAGCGGCAGGGCCGAAGCAGGCAGGTGCATCACGCGGACTGATGAGCGCCTCATCACTGATTGACTACGATTGGAAGGTCTCCCTCGGCTCGGAATCCATCTCCCCGGAGGAGTTCGCCCGCCTCGCCGCCTTGAAGGCGCCCCTGGTGCAGATCAGAGGCCAGTGGGTGGAACTGCGGCCGGAGGACATCGAGGCCGCACTGGCATTCTTCAGAAAGCGGAAGTCCAGAGGCATCAGCCTGGCTGAAGCCTTGCGGCTTCAGTTGCATGCTGAAGCGGGTGAAGCACTTCAGCCAAGCGATCATCCAGTGGGCGGCGCCGAGGCGACTCTCCCAGTAGTAGAGGTGGAATCTGAGGGATGGGTCTCAGACCTCCTGGCCGGCCTATCGCCAGGCGTCAGGATCGAACGGGTTCCAGCTCCAGCCAACTTCGTGGGCACGCTGCGCCCCTACCAGGAACGGGGGCTCTCGTGGCTTGCCTTCCTCAGCAGGCACTCCCTTGGAGGCTGCCTCGCAGACGATATGGGCCTCGGCAAGACGATTCAGGTTATCGCCTTGCTCCTTCACGAACGGGAGGATGGGTGCAGCCCTCACCTGGAAAAGCAAGGCCAGGCCGAAACCTCGACCCAGGCCTCTGAAGCTCTTCCGTCTGCTCAGGCGACGCTGCCAGGACCCACACTACTGGTCTGCCCAATGTCGGTAGTAGAGAACTGGAAGCATGAGCTTGCGCGGTTCGCGCCGACACTCCGAGTCATGATCCACCACGGCTGCCTGCGCCTATCAGGCGAGGACTTCGCCCGGGACGCGCAAGCCGCGGATATCGTAGTAAGCACCTACGCACTGGCCAACCGGGACCGCGAGGATCTTGCCAGAGTGAACTGGGAGAGAATCGTCCTGGACGAAGCGCAGAACATCAAGAACCCCGACACAAAGCAAGCTAAGTCCATACGCTCGCTTTCGGCCAGGTGTCGGCTTGCACTTACGGGAACGCCGGTCGAGAACCATCTTGGGGATATGTGGTCGATCATGGAGTTCCTGAACCCAGGCTACCTTCCAGGCCGGGCCCGCTTCAAGGAACGATACGCCACGCCTATCGAGAAGGATGGGGATCAGGAACGAAGCGAGGAGTTGCGCCGGATGGTCCGACCCTTCATACTTCGCCGAGTGAAGACCGACCCCAGCGTAATCCAGGACCTCCCCGACAAGATCGAGATGAAGGTGTTCTGCAGCCTAACCCGTGAGCAGGCCACATTGTACCAGGCGGTTGTAGATGACATGACGCACAAGATCAAGACCCTCGAAGGGTTCCAGCGGAGAGGCCTGATCTTCTCGACGATCATGAAGCTCAAGCAGATATGCAATCACCCTGCCCAGTTTCTGCAGGACAGGAGCGCCCTCCATGGGCGATCAGGCAAGCTTTCCAGGCTCGAAGAGATGTTGGAGGAGATCATCGAGGCAGGAGATCGGGCCCTCGTGTTCACCCAATTCGCTGAAGCGGGCAAGCTCCTCCAGCCCTACCTCCAACAGAAGCTGGGCCGGGATGTTCTCCTGCTGCACGGGGGAACGCCGAAGCCGGAGCGGGATGCAGCAGTGGCACGCTTCCAGGATCCCTGCGGTGAAGCGCCGGTATTCATCCTCTCCATAAAGGCAGGGGGTGTCGGATTGAACCTCACCCAGGCGAGCCACGTGTTCCACTTCGACAGATGGTGGAATCCAGCTGTGGAGAATCAGGCTACCGACCGAGCGTTTCGGATCGGGCAGGTCAGGAATGTGCAGGTTCATAAGTACATATGTGCAGGCACTCTGGAGGAGAGAATCGATCAGATCATCGAGGATAAGAAGGCCCTCGCCCAACAGATAGTGGGGGCAGGCGAGAGCTGGCTCGCCGAGCTGTCCACCGACGATCTTCGCGGCCTTCTGGAACTCACGCCAGGCGCGATGATGGAGGAGTCGAATGTCTAGACGAAGCAACTGGTGGGATTGGGGATCGACACCGGATGGGCCGATTCCCGTAGTAGGAGGAATCAAGGCCCGCAGCACGCGTGGCAAGATCGGCGATACCTGGTGGTCGCAGCATTGGCTGAACTCACTGGACATAAGCAGCATCGGCGACAGGCTCGCGAGAGGCAAGACCTACGCACGGAAAGGGCAGGTGTTCTCCCTTCAGATATCCCCTGGCAAGGCAGAGGCATTCGTTCAGGGCGCACGGACCAGGCCGTATCGAGTCTCTGTTAAAGTCAAGGCGATAAGCAACAGGGACTGGGCCAGGGTGTACGCCCTCATGTCTCAGCAGGCCAGCACCGCGGCTCAACTCCTCGCCGGTGAAATGCCTGCCGACATCGAGGACATCTTCACAAAGGCCGGGGTCTCGCTCTTCCCCCAATCCCCCGACGATATCTCGACCAACTGCAGCTGTCCGGATTGGGTAAACCCGTGCAAGCACGTCGCCGCAGTCTGCCTCATCATGGCCGAGCAGTTCGACCGCGATCCGTTCATGCTGTTCACCCTCAGAGGACGGACGGCGGCAGACACAGTGAAGGCACTCCGCGATGCCAGGCACGATGCTTCAGAAACGCGCAAATCCGCCGAACCGGGGCCAGATCTCGGTGCTGACAATGATCGAGGCTGCCCTGCAGACGGCGGCACTGCCGCTATCGCTGAGATTCCGCCAATCGAATCGCGCCTCTCTGATTTCTGGCTCATGGGCAGCGACCTCACCGAGGCAACCGCTCAGGTCGCCGCTCAGAGCTTGGCGGCCAAAGACCCGACCACGATCATCCGACTCATGGGGCCTCCACCGTTCGGAGAGGGCGCGTCGAGCCTGCCAGAGGCGCTCGCCCGAGGGTATCAGGCGGTAAGCCACGCAGCACGCGCACTCTCCGGGCATCGAGACAGGACGTGACGCGCGCCTCGCGCCATTCCCTACCCGGTAGCGATGCGAGGCGCATCGTCCATCAGATCGGCCAAGGCTACCGGACGGGAATCAGGAGTGGATGGCCACTCGTGACGAGAGGTCAGCGGCGGGTACGGAACGCCCCGGAGCCCAGTCCTTACCACGCTCTCCTTATCCACTTGGATGTCGGCCCGCCTAGGGTGAACGACTATGCATGGGTCACGGTAATCCACCAGGTATGCCGGGATGAAGAGGCAGTTCAGCTTCTTCAAAGCCGAGACTCTATGGTGCCCATCAAGGATGACCATCGAGGCCCGATCCACGATCACTGGCTGACGAAGCATACCATCGCGCCATATTCGGTCAATGAGCTCCACGAGGTGCTCCTTAATGACCTGCTCATGAGGCAAGAGCGCCCCAGCTTCCACAATTCCGAAGGCGCGAACCCAAAACTCCGACATTGCAGATCCTCCTCCTTCGCTCACGCCACACTGTGGGGTCTACTCTGCCGTGCCCCTCAGACCCTCGGGAGTCCCTTCAAAGCCAGGTCGATATCTTGCTGCGGGAACTCGTAGTTGCAGAGACGCCCCGCTCCGTACGCGTCGTAGGCCGACAGGTCGAAATGGCCGTGCCCGCTGAGGCAGAAGAGGATAGCAGGCGCCGACCCGTTCTCGCGCGCCCTCAATGCCAGTTCCACCACTTCAGCGATGGCATGGGCCGATTCAGGCGCCGGCAGAATCCCCTCGGTCCTGGCAAACAACGTCGCCGCCCTGAAAGTATCCAGTTGCTGCACCGCTACGGCCTCGATCAGCTTGTGCTTGTAGAGCGAACTCAACAGCGGCGACATGCCGTGGTATCTTAGCCCTCCAGCGTGAACCGAAGGTGGGATGAACGAGTGACCGAGAGTGTACATCTTCACTACCGGCGCCTGCCCCGCTGTATCGCCGTAGTCGTAGGCATAGGCGCCCCTGGTGAGAGAAGGACAGGCTGTCGGCTCCACAGCGATGGCCCTCGGCCCATCATGCGGCCTTTCCGCGACGGCGGCCTTCAAGGATGGCTCAAGGAACGGCAGAGCGATTCCGCCGAAATTGCTTCCTCCTCCGCAACAGCCTACGACCATATCCGGCTGCTCCCCGGCCATCTCCATCTGCTGTTTCGCTTCAAGACCGATGATCGTCTGATGAAGCAAGACATGGTTCAGCACACTGCCCAGGGCGTACTTCGTTCCATCATGAGTCACCGTATCCTCAACCGCCTCACTGATGGCGATGCCAAGGCTGCCTGGGGAATCGGGGTCAGACTCCAACACTGCCCGGCCAGCCCTGGTCCTGTTGCTCGGACTTGGGATGACATCCGCCCCATAAACCTGCATTAGCGCGCGACGGTAGGGCTTCTGATCGTAGCTTGCACGAACCATGTACACGAAGCACTCAAGCCCGAAGAAGGCGCATGCCATGGAGAGCGCGGAGCCCCATTGACCCGCGCCCGTCTCAGTTGCCAACCTTCTGGCGCCATCACGCTTGTTGTAGTAGGCCTGCGCAATCGCACTATTGGGCTTGTGGCTTCCTACGGGGCTGACTCCCTCGTACTTGTAGTAGATCCTGGCGTTTGTGCCGAGAGCAGTCTCAAGTCGCCTCGCCCTGAACATGGGGGTTGGCCTCCATTGCCGGTACGCATCCAGTACCTCTCCGGGTATGTCCACCGATGGCCTCATCGATGCCTCCTGCTCAACGATGGACGGAGCGAAGATACGAAACAAGTCCTCCGGCCGAACAGGCTCCATGGTTGAGGGATTCAGAGGAGGATCTAGGGCGTACGGCAGATCCGGCGCCGCGTTATACCAGGCGGTCGGCAGATTCCCCTCGTCAAGCAGGTATTTCACTCTGGCTTTCTCCATATCGATCGCTCCCTTTCCCTAAGATGGGTACGCAAAAGCCCGCCCCCACAAAATGGGGACGGGCTGTAACCGCGGTGCCACCCCGATTAGCCCGGACGTATGGCTACACGCACGCCTGCGGGTAGGCATCGCTCCGAACTCACTCGTTGTTCCAGGTACGCAGGCCTCGTGGCCCTTAATACCCTATCCTTCTATCGGTGGACCTCCGGCGGAACCTACTCGCATGCCTTTCGGCTCCGCGCCTCACGGATCCATTCAGCCGCTCCTACCGGCGTTGGGCTCACACTATCCCCAACTCGCTGTGCCAGTGGCGATGCGCCTACTAGCCCCGATCATTGGCACCGTCGCTATTCGTTTGCAGAATGATATCATTCAGGGTGAGGAGATGTCAAGTAGCCCCAGGAACAAACCTAGTCATAATCTCCGGACGATGAACCAATAGACTCCACCGGGCACTGCCCTTTCAATTACAGTGGCCTCACTCACAATCGCGCAGACCGAACTCCCGACTAGGGCGCCACCGGAAGCAGCCTGCGCGTTGAGGCCTCAAGCACGCCTGCACGCTCCTCCGCCTCCTGCGCCGAACGGCCCATCGCCGCGACATACAGCTTCAGCTTGGGCTCGGTTCCGGAAGGCCTAAGTGTGATCTTTCCTCCGCCCGTAAGAACCAGCTGGATGCAGTTCTCCCTCGGTAGGCTGATCGGGACCATCACCCCCGCCCCACGCTTCTTCGTCCATCCGGTGAGGTAGTCGTGAACTTCAGTCACGAGGAAGTCGCCCACGGAATCGGGAACATCCCGCCGAAGTGAGTCCATTGCGTCATCAGCTCCGCCAGGCCCTCCCGCCGGCGATGCCCCTGCAACTGCTACAGTATGAAGCCTCTCCACATAATAGCCATACTGCCCATATAGCTCTTCCAGGCGTTGCAGGAGCGTGCGTCCACGTGCGTGCTGCCGTGCAGCGGCGCACGCCACTAGCGCCGATGCGATTATGGCGTCCTTGTCACGCACGAATGTGCCAGCGAGATACCCGCAACTTTCCTCCAGGCCGAGCAGGAAGCTGGTCCCTGTTTGCTCAAGCTCGCCCATTAGCGCGCCTATGTATTTGAATCCAGTAAGGGTATCGATAGTCTCCACTCCGTGCGCAGAGGCAAGCGCGCGGACCATCTCGGTGGTGACGATGGTCTTCACCACGGCGCACTCCCGGAGATCAACGCCACGTTGCTCGGCGCTGTCAATCAAGAAGTCGCACAGGATGACGCCGACCTGGTTTCCGGTCAGCACCCTCCAGCCATCGCCATCCCGAACCGCCACTCCCACCCGGTCGCAGTCGGGATCGGTGCCTAACAGGATCTCTGGCGCCACGCCCGAGGCTCCCTCCGTGTTCATCCCTCTTGTACGCGTTGTGCGCGCCTCATTGGCCAGCGATATCGCCATGGCGAATGCAGCCGGATCCTCGGGGTTAGGAAGCTTAACAGTGGGAAAATCCCCATTGGGAACGGACTGCTCAGTTACCATGTACACATTCGAGAATCCTAGGGACTCAAGCACTCTCGGCGCCAGACGATACCCGGTTCCGTGCAATGGCGTGTACACTATGCCCATTCCAGCCCTGGCTTCCGTAGGAACAATTCCCCCGGCGATCTCCTCGATCAGGTCAACTACCCGACCGACGTAGTTATCGAAGAGGGCGCTGCCTACCTGGCTGATCTGCGCCTTCGGCTCTCCGGGGGCATCCAGGTAATCAAGCGCCTCTTCCGCCCTGGCGGCAACCTCAGCGGCGGGCTCTGGAAGCAGCTGCCCGCCATTAGGCCCGTACGCCTTGTAGCCGTTATACTCCGGAGGGTTGTGACTAGCCGTAATCACAATGCCGCCTGCCGCCCCGAGTTCGCGCACGGCGAATGAAAGGACTGGAGTGGGGGCTATTTCGTCGAAGAGATGGACTGGGATTCCACGCGACGCCAAAGTAAGTGCGGCAGCCTCCGCAAACTCCCGGGATCCTCGGCGGGAATCGTAGGCTATCACAACTCCCGACTCCCTCGCTCGCTCATCCCCCTGCAGGAGGAAACTGGCGAAACCCTCAGTGGCTCTGCGAACCACGTAGCGGTTCATCCTGTTAGTGCCCACGCCTAGTTTCCCGCGCATGCCCCCAGTGCCGAACGCAAGATCACGCCCGAACCTGTCTTCGATCTCGCGGAGATCGGAAGACAGACCCATGAGTTCCTTCCTTGCCAAGTCGTCTAGGCCAGGCGAATCAAGCCACCGGGAGAACACAGCTCCGTAGTCCATACGTTATCACCTCTTCGTATCCCTAGCGTCATCGTCGGTGTGCCTTCGGCATCCTGGCCGCATTTCCTCCCGGTCGCGCTTACTTGATGATGAACCCAGCGTACATCGCCCACGCGGTCATCATCGAGTATTGCGGGATTTCCATCTTCATCTTTATCGCGAGCTCAATCTGAACCTTGTCGAACCACTCAGTGCGCATTGAGATGCCCAGCTGGGTATCTGACTGCGGGTGCGCCGCCTGCATCACTGCCACAACCTGCAGGATAGTGTACTGCTGCGCAAGGGCCTTATACTGGTCGTCGTGGACGTGCTCTATCGAGATCCTATGCCCGGGCACTGTCCTAACGTCCTGCCGGCGCATCTGGTACCTCTGCCCGCTCGGCCCATATACCCAGACCACATTGCCCTTGTGCTCCGCTGCCTGAAACACGGTTCCAGCCGGAACTTCCGTCACCAACAGCCCGCGTGACGTCTTCAGTGATGCTGTGCGGAGCGTCTCAACACAGTCGATCTTCTTCTCCTTGGGCGGCTTGGGACCCTTAGGAGGCTTCGAGCCAACCTTCGCTGACGCCATTCCAGATAGGGCGCTCGCCAAGAACAGAAGGACGAGCATGATCAGTGCTGCATTTCGAGAGATACGATACCTACGCAAATCATTCCCTCCTCGGCACGATATTCCGCGCGCCACATCTAGAGACGCCGCATCTATCTCGATGTTCCCAGTGCAGCTAGGTCGGGGCCATCGACGTGGCTGGCTATCCCGCGATCACTAGACAGAAACGGGGCGCCAGGCACAGGCCCAGCCCCCGTCTCTGCGTCCAGAACCCGATTTTGCCGGATGACGTCGTCTACTTCTCAGCAGCCGCAGCATCTGGGCCAGGGAACAGCTGGAACACAATGTTCAGCAGTATGCCGAATATGGCCGCAGTTGCTATGGCAGGCAGGCTGATGCCGAAGACGGGGATCATCCCGCTCGGGAAGGCAAAGGTTCCACCGATGCCTATCACCAGGACCGTCGCTGCGATGGCCAAAGTCTTGGAGGAAAACAGGTCGACCTTCTCCGAGATCATTAGAGCCACGCCCTGCACCCCGATTACGCCGAACAGATACACCGAGACTCCGCCGATCACGGCGTTTGGAACGGAGTTTACGGCGCCCGCCAGCTTGCCGAGGAATGAGAGTGCTATTGCGACAAGGGCCGCCACGGCGAGGACGGGAACAGAGAAGTTCCTGGTTATCGCCATCACGCTGTTGTTCTCTCCGTAGTTGGTGCCCGCTGGTCCGCCCAGTGCCCCGGCGATCATATCGCCCAGACCGTCTCCGACGAGGCTAGATCCCAACAGATTGGATATGTTGTATCTCTTCTCACGCCCGAGTCTCTTGGCCAGATTGTTCACGTACAGGTCTATCTGGTAGAGGTGCGCAGTTGACTCAGGTATGGTCGCAATTGCGACAGGCATGATCGCAAGCATCGCCGCAGGGCTCCACGATGGGAATGTGAAGTGAGGGGTCGTGAACACCGGCGCCGCAGAGATCACTGAGTAATCCACCGCGCCGATCATTGCGCTCACCGCATACCCGACTGCAACGCCGAGGAGGATCGGGAGCTGCCCCAGAGTGCCCCGGAGATACACGGAGAACAGGATAGTCGCGACGAGCGTCACGACGCTCACCGTCCAATTCGACGAGGCGGAGTTCATTGCGGCCCCAGCCAGGGCGATTCCGATCACGATGGCGACACTCCCAGTCACCACTGGGGGCAGGACTCTCTCGACCTGCTTCTTGCCGAACCTGTTTATGATGAGCCCTGCGACAATCGACACCAGCCCAGACGCGATGATCCCGCATTGCGCCTGCGAGATGGCCAGATCGGTCGCGATTTCGCCGAACTGCTTTACTCCGGTGATAGCTGCGACTGCAGCGATGTATGAGAAACTGGAGCCGTAGTAGAGAGGAATCCTTCCGCGGGTAACGAGCAGGAAGCCGATCGTGGCCAGGCCGCTTGCGAACACGGTGGTGGAAACGTGGAACCCAGTGAGGAGTGCTACCAAGACCGTGGCGGGGAACATGACTATCACTTGCTGTAGTGCGAAGAAGATTAGTTTCCAGAACGGTGGTGTGTCATCTGGCAGGTAGCCGGTTAGTTCAGGGTTTTTCTTCGTCGCCATCTGCATGTACCTCCCTGCGGTTACCCTCGTCCGGGGGTCGGCGGGCATGAAAAATGCACTTCCGCCCGCCGGCCAGAAGTGCATAGAAGCCCACCCCGTACACTCTTGCCGGCCTCACAGGACCGATCTTAAAGAGTAACCTCTTGGGCAAATGCTACAACTCCATCGAGTCTTTGTCAATTGGATTCGCGATCCGGCGATCAGATTCTCGATCCTCCGATGCTCCCTACGCTTTGAACCCTCCCACCATCGAGTTGAGGTCGGAAGCGAGTTCTGCCAGCCTCTTCGCTGATGCCGCAACCTCCTCAATAGCCGCGTGCTGCTCCTCTGATGAAGCTGAGACCTCTTCGGAACTGGCTGCCGTCTCCTCGATGATAGCTGCTATAGAAGACACTGCATCCGATACCTGCGCGCTCTGGGACGCCATCTGCTCCGCGGCGGCGGAGTTCCCCTCGGTTATGTTCACGATGCTGTCGGCAGCCTCTTTCAGCACGGCCTGGGAGCGGGCAAACTCCTCAAACGCGGTCTCAAGCCGAGCCATCTGCCCCTCTGTGCTTTTCACCTGCTCCGAGATCCTCGACAGAGCCTGCTGGGTCTCGGCAGAGAGCGCCACCCCGTTCTCAATCTCCTTCACGCTCGCGTTCATGGATTCAACTGACTGGCCTATGCTCCCAGTTATCTGCTTGATCAAGGACTCGATCTCCCGCGCGGACCTGCCGGCCCCCTCCGCGAGTTTCCTCACCTCATCTGCCACTACCGCGAAGCCTCTGCCGTGCTCACCGGCCCTGGCGGCCTCTATGGCAGCGTTCAGAGCCAGCAAGTTCGTCTGTTCCGCAATATCCTGTATTGCAAGGACGATGCCGCCGATCTGCGCGGAGTGCCTTCCGAGTTCCTCAACCCGCCCCGCTGCCTCCGACACCGTTCGGCTTATCCTGGCCATACCGTCTGAAGTCATCTGCACCGTCCGAACACCATCGTTCGCCGAAACGGTGGCATGTTTCAGGTACTCCGATGTCTTCTCAACTGCCTCCTGGGATTTGCCAAGAGTCTCCGAAATGCTCTGAACTGCTGACGCCATGTTGTCGGCAGACTTTCCTTGTGCCTGAGCTCCAGCGGCTATGGAATCGATCACCTGCGAAAGCTCGCTCATCATCGCCGCAGCATCACTCGACATCTTGCCCTGCTCCCCGGTGCCCTGTGCGACCTGGTCGATGGCGGATGTCACCTGGAGGCTCGCCTTGCCTACCTCCTGGGCGACATCGGAGAGGCGCGCGCTTGCCTCGGCAACCTGCTCCGAGCTCACCTGCACCTTCTTCACCACGGTCTGGATCTTATCTACGAAGGCATTGAACCACTTTGCCACATCACCGATCTCGTCGCTGGCTGCAACCGCGAGCCGTCTTGTGAGATCGCCCTCGCCACTCGCGATATCACTTAGCATCACCGCAGTTGTGGAAAGCGGCCTCGCCAGGCGCCGTCCGAAGACCAGCCCAACCATTGCAACACATGCCGCAACCACGCCCACCGCTATGGCAAGCCCCTTCGCCATTGTGTTTGCGCCGGCGAAAGCCTCCGCGGCATTGAGCTCAACCACAAGTCCAGCAGGATGATCGCCTAGCATGACAACGCCTATCGCGGATAGCGCCGTGTGGCCATCGTAGTCCTTATACTCGACTGACTGAGAGTAATTCGTGTTCCCCGCGGCAATCTCCTTGGCAAGACGCCTCGTGGCTTCGGTGTCGATCTTCTGCTTAAGCACCGCGTCCTTCGAGTAGACGCCGTGCTTGGTGTTGGTCAGGAACGTACCGTCTTGAGATACGATGTAGGCATCTGCCGACTCCCCGAGCTCTTCGAGGCCGGCTTGGAGTTTGCGCTCCATGTCTGCCGTGGTCATGGAAAGGCCCAGAACCCCAAGGATTCGGCTGCTTCCTGCACCTGCGTATATCGGCGCCCCGGTGACGATGACATTGTCGTTCACCACGCCGGAATAGAAGATGCTCGAATACGTGACCTTGCCTGCCATGGCGCCCTGGAAGTAATCGCGCGATGACAGGTCAGCTCCTTCGATGGACTTGGCGTTTGACCACACACCTGTTCCATTCGGATCCATGATGAACACAAATGCGTACCCGTAGTTGCGCACTACTTCGTCGGCAAGATGGTCCAGCACACCCGTCTTCATCGCCCGCCATTCCGGGCTCGCGCTGTTCCATGCGGACGCCTCGAGCACTGCAAGGCTGCCGCGAACGTCTTTCGTAGTGGAAAGCACTGATGCATCGTTGCCCTTCCCGGCTATCCAAGCACTGAGTTGCTGACGGACAGATTGGGAGAAAGCCTGAGTAGCTCCGTGAACCTGTTTCTTCATGGCGCCCCGGAACTGCATATACGCAAATCCCGACACCAGACCAAGCGGGATCAGCGATACCAGAATGAAAGCGGCAGCGAGTTTAGCGCCAAGCTTCAGCCTGTTGAACATGGTGTATTCCTCCCCCATCGTGTCGCCATGTTGTTACACAACAGTATCGGCATCCACCGCGATTCCCATTAGGGGCAGTTCAGTGCAGTGCGGAGTGTTAGTGTCTTAGGTAGTGGTGTAAATCCAGCGGAAGGATCCTGTGAGCATTGATAGGGACAGCCGCCATGTGGTTCTCTTCGGGTGTAATGCAATACAATCCGAGGGGGTAACCACGATGGCAGCTGCCAAAAGAAATGCATCACTCTTGGGCATTCTCCGCCAGACGGGGATGAATGACAGTCCGCGCATGTCATTGACTCCTATTTGCCGAGCGTGCTATAATTCATGGGTGAGGCGGCGCTCGAAGGCGCTGCGCGATCATCTGGCAGTGCGCCCGTAGCTCAGTGGATAGAGTGACGGACTACGAATCCGCAGGCCGCTGGTTCGAATCCAGCCGGGCGCGCCATCTTATCTCACAACAGAATTGCGTGGCCCTGTAGCTCAGGGGATAGAGCAGCGGTTTCCTAAACCGTTGGCCGCAAGTTCGATTCTTGCCAGGGCCACCATCATGCCACTAGGTGCGACAATTGTGCAGCAGGATGAACTCCCGCTGCATCTGTGTTTTCTCCACACCTGTTGCACACCCGATAGCCCAAGCCCATATTCAGCACCCTCGGGCCTTGAATCTCTTGGTTTTCAGAGGAAGCGATTTTCTTTCGGAATCGTGATGGGGACCGACGGCGATAGTGCGATACTCCCAGAGCCCGAAACATCTTGTCCGGGAACAGCTTTGATTCAGAAAGCAGCCGACTGCCATCGGGAAGCTGAACAACGATGACAGCATCAAACGAGTCTAGGATCATCCGTGCTGTAGGCCGTTTTGTTGTCTTTTTGCCCGGGATGGGCAACTCCTCGTTAGTGGCTTCAGATCTTCATACTCTTGCTCCTTGAGCCTGCACATCTCCCGAGATTTCGTATAGCACATGGCGACTCTCGTGCTTGATCTTCTCAAGTGCTGCCCTGTTTGGCCAGGGTCGGGTAGTCAGCGTGGCGCGCTGCTGTAGCCGCGCGCCACATGCATGGCCCCCGGCTGCGCGCCCGCGCCGCCTGACGAGGTGTGACCAACGCGATCGAGCCCTGGAGCGATACTGTCGACGAATCCAGCAGTGAGATGAGCTCAATGTCGACGGAATCGACGTTGAGACGCCCGCGATGTCGATGAAACCAGCATTGAGACCCTCCAGACGCACGTTCCGGCTAGATTGGCGACACTGCGCGCGAGAGGGCGGGATCATGGCATAATGTGGCGTGGCTGACTGGCAGCTAGACGTGTTTTCGGAAATCGCCCGCGCGCGTCATGGAATCTGCGCGAACCTCGGCCGCGGGAGTCGGACCGTCAATGTCGACCAAATGGACACTGACCCCGTGGTCAATGTCCATTTGAGTCGCATTGAGCGCGCGACAATGCCGGTTTGGCCGTAAGCGTCAAATAGCGCCCACCTGGAGCTATGCCGGCGAGCATGCGATAATCCCCCTTGAGAATACCGATTCTAGGGGGATTTGCTTATGCCCGAGACGCTATCGAGTGCGAAATGGAGACCCATAGTCGATGAGTTC
>JAYFQW010000063.1 GCA_034926675.1 Clostridia bacterium
ATCAGTAATGAACCCAGTCCCACAAGGCAAAATACGTGCATCAGCAGTCTGAACATGGGTGTGGGTGCCCACCACCGCAGAGACGCGCCCATCGAGGTAGAGGCCTAGGGCCTGTTTCTCGCTGGTGGCCTCGGCGTGGAAATCGAGGACAATCGCATCGGCCTGCGATCCGATCGTATCAATGACTCGGTCGGCCACAGCGAACGGGCAGTCGATGGCCTGCATGAAAACGCGGCCCTGAAGGTTGACCACCGCCAGTCGATACCCATTGCTCACTACAATAGTCCAACCATAACCGGGCGCTCCGGCTGGATAGTTGGCAGGCCTCACTACTCTCCTTTCAGTGGGGAGGTAGGCCATCATCTCTCTCTTGTTCCAGACGTGATTGCCGGTTGTGATCACATCAGCGCCGGCGCCGAGGATCTCACGAGCGATCTCAGGAGTGAGCCCGATCCCACCCGCTGCATTCTCTCCATTCACTATCACGAAGTCCGCTTCGCCGCGGGATCTCATCTCCGCGATGTGTCGGGCGGCGCCTTCCCGGCCAGGTCTTCCGATTAAATCACCGTACATGGCGACTTTCACACGATACCCGCTCCTCCAACGAAAAGGGGCAGGTCCTCAAGGACGCCTGCCCCCGCCGCTCCTTAGCATTGAATGCGCCGAAGACGCCGCACTAAGCAGGGCGGTTGAACACGACCACGCGCCCGCCCTCCCTGAAACCTATGAGCCTCTTCTCCTGGGTCGTCTCTTTGAGGTCCGCCAGCAGGTTTGCGATGAACTCCTCCTGGACTATGGCCTCTTCCTCCTCCAAGGCCTCCTGTCTGTCGGTTACAAGATCGTCGGAAAAAGCCTCAAGGGTGAGTCCGATCAACAGGGATATCTCTTCCCCAGTAAGTGTCACCACATCTCTGACGATCTTTATCTGAGTGACAATCCCGAGGTCGGATGATTCGATCTCAGCAACTGGTGATTCATTGAACCTAAGAAGGTCAAGGTACACCGAGATGCTCGCAACTGCGCGGGTGCGGAATGCTTCGAACTCATCTGATTCCACCTTGCGTGACACCATGAAGGAAAACCCAAGCAGCCGCGTGTCAGGCATGTACGAGACTGTGCATATCTCGGGATATCGGACCAGAATCGAGACGAGCAATCCAACGCTGGCCGACGAACCGTCGACCTCCCTTGTGCGCACCTCTTTCACCAGCTTCACCTTCTTCCACCCAACATGCGCCATACCCAGACTTCGCTACTTGATACCTGCTGACCATCTTACGCCTGAATGCGCACGCGCGCTCACCGTCATTTGGCGTAGTCAACGGCCCTCGTCTCGCGTATTACTGTGACCTTGATCTGGCCTGGGTACTCCAGCTCCTGTTCCACCCGCTTGACGATATCGCGGGCCAGCTTAGCGGAGCTGAGATCGTCAATTCTATCCGGCTTCACCATGATCCGTATCTCACGGCCAGCCTGTATCGCATATGCCTTGTCGACGCCATCGAAGGAGTCAGCAATCCCCTCCAGCGTCTCGAGACGCTTGATATACGTCTCCAGAGTCTCTCTCCTCGCGCCGGGCCTGGCCGCTGATATGGCGTCCGCGGCCTGTACCAAGACCGCCTCCACGCTTTTCGCCTCTTCATCACCGTGGTGCGACGCAATGGCATTCACTATGGGAACAGACTCTTTGTACTTCCTGGCAAGCTCAGCGCCTATGACAACGTGCGGACCTTCCATCTCGCGGTCGGTAGCCTTGCCGATGTCGTGCAGCAATCCTCCACGCTTCGCCAAAGCCACATCGGCCCCGAGCTCTGCCGCCATCGCGCCAGCAAGGTGAGCCACCTCGATGGAGTGCTGAAGGACATTCTGCCCATAGCTCGTACGGAATTTGAGCCTTCCGATGAGCCTGACCAACTCAGGATGGATTCCGTGCACGCCAAGTTCGAACGTGGCGCGCTCGCCCTCCTCCCTGATGGTGGCGTCCACTTCCTTCTGAGCGCGCTCAACCATCTCCTCAATGCGCGCCGGATGGATCCTGCCATCCTGGATGAGACGTTCGAGCGCAATCCTAGCGACCTCGCGCCTGACGGGATCAAACCCCGAGAGGATCACTGCCTCGGGGGTGTCGTCGATTATGAGATCGATTCCTGTGAGGGTCTCGAGCGCACGGATGTTTCTTCCCTCACGCCCGATTATTCTGCCCTTCATCTCATCGTTTGGCAGCGCCACTACAGACACTGTGGCCTCAGCGACATGATCAGCCGCGCATCTCTGGATTGCCTGGGTTATGATATCGCGCCCTCGCTTCTCAGCTTCCTCCTTGGCCTGGGCTTCGATCTCCTTGATCATCACTGCGGCCTCATGTCGGACATCGATTTCCACTTCGTGGAGCAGCTGTTCACGAGCCTGATCCGATGTGAGCCCACCTATGCGTTCGAGTTCCTGCCTCTGCTTGCCGAACATTGCCTCCGCTTCAACGTGGGTCTTCTCTATTTCCTTCTCGCGCCGTTCCAGCGCGCTCTCTTTCTTTTCCAGCTGGTCGCTCTTGCGGTCGAGTGTCTCCTCCTTCTGCAGAAGCCTCCGCTCAGTTCGCTGGAGTTCAAATCGCCTGTCACGGTTCTCCCTCTCAACCTCACCGCGCATCTTATGGGCGTCTTCCTTAGCTTCTAGGATCGCCTCTCTCTTCTTGCCTTCTGCTTCCTTCTCGGCTTCGTCGACTATCCGCTTGGCCTCATCTTCTGCTGACGAGATCTTCGCTTCGGCGATCCACCTGCGCGCCATGTAGCCCGCCCCCACGGCTGCGCCTGCAATGACCAGATAGATAATCGCTTGTATGAATGGGCTAATGCCAATCCACCTCCTCCACAGTTTCTCTGTAAAGAAACGGCCCCATGCCGCCACACAACCGAATCCGATCACGGACTCGACCTCCACCGAACGCATGTGAAGTGGTGATCGCTCCCGTGATGCGGCCATGGAGCGTACGGATACAGCTTCTCCTGCTCCATCGTTGATTCTATATGTAGTGCGCGAGGACTGTCAAGCAAACCGAAGCGCCGCGCCGCGCCGCGCGCGCCGCATCCTCTGATGCTCTGCTTGTCTCCTTCGAGAGCAGGTCCATGGGCCCGACATGCATCGGCCGCGTCCGGGTTAGGTGAAGAGCTCACTTATAGCATGGGCGATGGCATCAGCGCGGAACCCACGCCTCTCCAGAAAGCCAGCCACACGCCTACACGCTCGCTGCCTGGACTCATCGTCAGCGGCATCCGCAGCCGTAATGCGCTTCCTCGCAAGGGACAGAGCCGCCTCGCGCTCATCGATGCCTTCGGATTCGTACGCCTCCGCTGCTGCAGCGCGCGCCAGATCATGATCGATGCCCCTGCGAACAAGCCTGAGAGCGATCCCTCCCACCCCGTGACGCTGCTCCTGTGCAGCATAGCCCGCCCATCGCCTTGCGGTGACATGGTCATTGATGTACCCGCGGGAGATCATCTCCGCCATTGCCTGTTCCACATGGTCCTGAGAGTAGCCGCGCACGGACAGAGCCTGCCGTAGTTCCGCCTCTGTGCGCGCCTGAACGGCCAGGAGCTTGTACGCGGCTCCACGTGCGCCCTCTAGCGTGCTCTCGCGCCGACCCCGCGAGCGTCTGCGCCCGGATCCGTGACCGATCCCGCGTTCACCGTCACCTGGCATTCTTCGGTTTCGCCTCCGGCCTCGCTCCGCCTGCATCGCTGCTCCCGACGGAGTCGCGCGCAAGAGCGCCCTGCGCGGCTTCCGCCTCCCCAACGCCCTGAGCAGAGCTAGACGATGCAGCTGGCTCCCCCGCGGCGCCTGCCGTGCGTGCAAGCCCTGTGGCCAACCTGATCTTGGACTCGATCTCGGCAGATAAGTCAGGGTTGTTCTTGAGAAACGTCCTTGCGTTCTCTTTTCCCTGGCCAAGCCTGAGGTCGCCATATGAGTACCATGTGCCGCTCTTAGTTATTACTCCGGCCGGTTCTCCTACGTCAAGCATGGCGCCTTCGCGGGAGATCCCCTCGCCGTAGATGATGTCGAACTCGGCCTCCCGGAATGGCGGGGCGACCTTGTTCTTCACGACCTTAGCGCGCGTGCGGTTGCCTATCTGCTCTGAGCCCTGCTTGAGCGACTCCACGCGCCTCACTTCAAGCCGCACTGACGCGTAGAACTTCAATGCCCGCCCTCCTGGCGTGATCTCCGGGTTTCCGAACATCACACCCACTTTCTCACGAATCTGGTTGATAAACACTACGCAGGTGTTGGACTTGGAAATCGCCCCGGTCAGCTTCCGGAGCGCCTGCGACATGAGCCTGGCCTGAAGGCCCACGAAGGAATCTCCCATCTCCCCTTCGATTTCCGACCTTGGCACCAATGCGGCCACTGAGTCGACTACCACAATATCGATGGCGCCCGAACGCACCAGGGCTTCCGTAATCTCCAGCGCCTGTTCGCCAGTGTCGGGCTGAGATATGAGGAGGTTGTCCACATCCACGCCCAGCCTCTTGGCGTAGGCCGCATCAAGGGCATGCTCCGCGTCGATGAACGCGGCGATTCCACCAAGTTTCTGCGCTTCCGCGATTATGTGAAGCGCGACTGTGGTCTTGCCTGATGACTCAGGGCCGTATATCTCTGCCACCCTTCCGCGGGGCATTCCGCCCACTCCCAGAGCGATGTCGAGGGAGAGCGCACCGGTGGGTATCACTTCAATGGCCGTGTTCGCGGCCGATTCGCCGAGCCGCATTATTGAACCCTTGCCGAACTCCTTTTCGATCTGCGATAGCGCTGCCTGAAGCGCCTTATCTTTTTCACTCAAAGCTGATCGCCCCTTTCCCATCCACATCGCACTTCAATTATACCATACCATCCGCACACATGTTCGCCACGCTGGCAGCGCTCTACGCCCGGAGTTTGAGTTCTGAAAGCGTGGTATAGATGGGCCCAGCGGGAGTGAGAGTGCTCGCGACGATGTGCACGCTATCCACTAGCATGCTTCCAAAAGAGGCGCCAGCACTGCAAGCCAAAGCCTTGGAGACGGCTGCACCTGCCGATTCTCCCCTCGCTCTTCCTATAGTCAGGTGGGGCCGGAACGCCTTGTCGGCCCCAGGAAACCCGGAAGCGATGGTGCTATCGTCGATCGCTAGGGCAATCCTTGAAAGCTCCTCGGCGCCGCCGCGGACCCCCACCCAGAGAACGCGAGGCCTGCTCACATTGGGAAACGCGCCTGCCCCCGCGAAGCCCACACGGAACTGCCTTCCACCGGCCAGAGCCCCTCCCACCGCGGCCTGCAATGCGGGAATGCGGGAGCGCTCAGTATCCCCGAGGAACTTGAGGGTGAGATGGAGGTTACAGACCTCCACCCATTTCACAGAGGAATCGATAGTTTCCATTGCCCTCACATACTCTGCAATAGCGTCTGCCGCGTCTCCGTGCAGCCGCACTGCGATGAAAGCCCGCACGCTCGCCACACTATCACCACCTGCATAGGAATTCCAGGTTCACCTCGGGATTCCTCTATCGCCGCCGTCCCCCGAGTGGGTGATTTCTGCGCCATTCCCGGGCGATTCGGGGTATGCTTCCTCAAGATGACGCCTGATGAGGTCCAGCGAGAAGCTGCAGGCACGGTTTCTCACCGACTCTCTGTCTCCATTGAAGCGAATCCTCGCAGCTATGACCCGCGTCATCCTGGCGTCAACCAACCCGAAGTGAACGAGCCCAACGGGCTTGTCCTGGCTGCCTCCTCCGGGTCCTGCGATGCCAGTGATCGATAGCGAAATCCGCGCGCCAGATGCGTTTGCTGCGCCCCGCGCCATTCTGATCGCTGATTCGCGGCTCACCGCTCCGTGAACAGCCAGAGTGTTTTCATCCACTCCGAGTTCCTCGTTCTTGGACCGGTTGCTGTAGGTAACGAAGCCACGCTCGAAATAGTCAGAGCTCCCCGGAATCGAAGTCAGCTTTCCGGCCAGAAGCCCTCCAGTGCAGGACTCAGCGGTGCAGATCGTAAGCCCCGCCCGACGCAGGCAGCGGCCCACCACACTCGCGAGCGTGTCGGCCTCGCCTCCATAGGCGAACCTGCCCAGCCTGCGGCGGACCTCCTCTTCCACACCATCCAGCATGGCATCAGCGGCAGCCTCTGTGGCAGCCCGCGCCGTGATGCGCACTTCACACTCACCGTCGCCGGCGTATGTAGCTGCACTCGGGTTGTCGCGGCCGTGCGCAAGGTCGAGTATGAGCTGTTCGAGGCGGGATTCGCCGATCCCGATGGTCCTGACTGTCCTCGACCTGATCGCCTCAACCCCGCGCTCGTTCCTTAGGTACTCCCGCAGGTAGCTCGTGACCCATCCATCCATCATGAGCTTCATCTCCCGTGGGACTCCAGGCATGCACACGACCCGCTTGACACCCTGCTTGAACAGGACTCCCGGGGCAGTTCCGATTGGGTTGGGAATTGCCTGTCCGGCCCCTGACTCCGGAACCAACGCCTGCTTCCGGTTGGACTCAGGCATGGGTGTTCCTCTGGATGTGAACATCGTCCGAAGGTGCAGCAGAGCCTCTGCATTCTCCACCAGTTCCACTCCAAGGACATCCGCCACCGTCTCCTTGGTGAGGTCATCCTCGGTTGGACCCAGACCGCCAGTGACCATGATCACGTCCGCCCGCTCCAGCGCGTCTCTTACAACAGACGAGAGCCTGTCGTGGTTATCTCCTATTGTCGTCTTGCGATAGAGGGAAAACCCGAGCCCGGCCAGGGCTCGGGCGATGTATGCCGCATTGGTGTCCACTATCTGGCCAAGCAGCAGTTCAGTCCCTACCGACACTATCTCCGCCTTCATTGACAGAACACCCCCAGTTGGGGATCGCTACGCACGGCACGGGGCAGCATCGTTCCCCCGCGACGTATCCAGGGATGGCGATGGGCCCTGCCCCGCGTTCTCGCCCGCCCTCGCCATTCGCTCCCGGAATTCGTCCCCCTCCATTCGCTCACAGGATGCAAGCTCCTTCGCCGTGCTGCGGATGAAATCGATGAACTCGCACAGCAGTGACTTCGCCCGGCTCTCTTCCCGTCGAACGAGCCCCGTAAGTGCATCGTGGTACCGCTCTCTGGGAATATCAGGCTCTGAGATGATCCCAAGATCCGAGAGCCCCCAGTTGACCATCTTTCGCGCCGTTGAGATCGCCTGTTCTATGTCTTGAGACGCTCCGCTGCTCCTCGCTCCAAGTACGAGCTCTTCGGAAACGGCTCCAGCCAGCAATACTGCCATCTCCTCGGCGAGTTCATCTCCAGTCTGAAGGTACGTATCCGACCGAGGCGAGTGCCTCACATACCCCAGAGCCTTGCCTCGGGATGAGACCGTAACTGAAGCCACCGAACCAGGCCGCAGTATCTCACTTACGCATGCATGGCCGACCTCGTGTACGGCCACTCTGAGAAGTTCCTCTTCTTCAGGTTTTCGCCCGATTCGTTCGCCCATGATGACCTTCTCTATGGCCTCAGAGAAATCGGCCATAGTGATCGTGGCCCTGCCCGAACGCAAGGCCATGATAGCAGCTTCATTCGCCAGGCTCTCGAGGTGAGCTCCGGAGAACCCGAAGGTCTCCCCTGCCAGCCTGTCGAGATCGACATCGTCGGCAAGGGGTTTCCGCTTAGTATGGATCTCCAGAATCCTGCGCCTTCCCTCTTTGTCAGGAACACCCACGCTTACCATCCGATCGAACCTGCCAGGACGCATCAAGGCCGGATCCAGCAGATCCGCCCGGTTAGTCGCCCCGATGACCAGCACCCTCACGCCATCCCTGGAGGCGGCCGACAGTCCGTCCATCTCCACTAGGAGCTGGTTCAATGTCTGATCGTATTCGAGGTGGCCATCGTGCTTCCCACGCACTCCTCCGAGCACATCAATCTCGTCGATGAACACCACGGCATTACGCTTTCCTGCGGCAGATGCGGACCGCCTTGCACCCGAAAACAGCTCGCGGACACGCTTCGCGCCTACTCCAGCGTACATCTCGATGAACTGGCTTCCAGCCGTCGCGAAGAAGACCGCATCGGTGTAGTTCGCAGCGGCGCGCGCCAAGAGTGTTTTGCCGGTTCCAGGCGGGCCACTCAGAAGTATTCCTCGCAGTGGCCGAATACCAAGGCGGATTGCACTTTCCTCATTCCTGATGAACTCCAGAGCCTCCACCAGTTCCCGTTTCGCGGATTCCTGCCCGCCCACATCTCCGAAGGTGACGCGGGCGATGCCCGACCCAGCTTTGGCGGCTTCCACCACTTCGAACTTGCGCCCGAGCATCTGCCCGGATGAAACGAGTTCGAACAGAGCGATGAGTCCGCCTGCCATGATCACTGGGGTGACATCGTACCCAAATGCCAGGCAGAACAGGGCGGCAGCAGCCAGCATGCCGATAATCGCATCTCTCACCATGTGGCAGGAACACCTCCTCCCACATCGCCACGGACTCCCCTTGGGGCCACCTCATACAGCTCGTGGGAGCCGTTGGAAAGAGCGATATAGACGCACTCCTCATCCACCCACAGCCGGCATGAACTCACGCCGGCGGCCTTCGCTATGGCCTGTGCCCGGCTCTCCATACTCGCAAATGACCCGGTGGATATGGCCTCCTGTATCACGAAGTGAATCCTGTGGTAAGCCTCGCGAAGCGCATCGTCGCGCGAATCGAGTATCCTGATCGTGATATCATCGCGCTTTGTGGCCGCGCTCGCAGCCCACGAAGCTCTCTTCATGGTCTCTTCAAGATCATTCACGCCCTCAAGGCGCAGGCTCAGCACCATGCCCTTTCTGGTGGCCTCAGTTGAATGAGACGTTATCTCGGGCATGGACGCAAGCGCTATCCGGAGCGGACGCGCAACGGAAGTTCTTATGAACACCTCGCGCCCACCAAAGAGCAGGACGAGGGCGATAGCGAGGCTTGCCGCCACGGTTCTGATATGCACACCCGTCGACTTCAAGGGCATTCCTCCATTCTCTCAAACGGCCCTTAAGCTGCACGGATGATTATATCACACGACAATTGGGGGCGAGCTGTAATTCCACGGCAGTCTTTCCATCACTCCCGGGCCAGAGCACCCGCCTCCGCAGCCGACCTTAGCTCGCGCACTGCCTCCGAGGCATCTGCTGCCCCGAAAACAAAACTGCCAGCCACAATGGTGTTCGCCCCTGCACGGGCCGCCTCTCCCACCGTGCCCGGCGTCATCCCCCCATCCACCTCGATATCCGGGGAAACGCCGATGGTCCTCGCCATCTCGGCAACCTGCACGACCCGGCCGAGAGAGCGACTGATCATCGCCTGGCCCCCGAATCCCGGGTCGACCGTCATGATCAGCACCAGATCGGCGATGTCGATCACGTTCTCTATTGCCGACACCGGCGTCGCCGGGTTCAGAGCCACCCCTGCCCCGACCCCCAGTGAGCGTATCCGGAGAAGAAGGCGATGGAGGTGGCGAGTCGCCTCAGCATGCACGGTGATCACGTTCGCTCCGGCGTCCGCAAAAGCTGCTATGTGATCCTCAGGTCTGTCGATCATCAGGTGCACATCGAAAGGAAGATCAGTAGTCTTCCTGATGGAACGGATAACGGGAGGCCCTATGGTGATGTTCGGGACGAAACTCCCATCCATTACATCAATGTGAATCATGTCAGCGCATCCTGCAACTCTCGATATGTCGCGGGCCAGGTTCGCAAAGTCCGCAGACAATATCGACGGGGCAATCTTGATCACATCCCGCACCTCCACATGAAGCCTTGCTGCCGTATAGCTACTTGTACTGCCTTCTCTCCGCCTCGCGCAGTTCCCCGAGAATGGCAAGATAGTGAGAATAGCGGCTGTAAGGAATCCTACCCTCCATGACAGCGGCCTTGACTGCACACTCTGGCTCGGCGTCATGAACGCATCCTATGAACTTGCAGCCCGGCGCAAGGCCACGCATCTCGGGGAATGCCGGCCACAGATCTCGGGGCTTCATGGAATCAATGTCGAGGACCGAGAACCCAGGCGAGTCCGCGACCAACCCGCCCGAATCAAGAGGGATTAGCCGAACCTCACGCGTGGTATGCCTTCCCCGGCCTATCCTGGCGCTCAACTGTCCCTCCGCAAGGTTGTGGCCTGGTTGGACTGCGTTTAGAAGTGCGGATTTCCCTGCGCCCGAAGGCCCCGAGAACACCGAGATCCTGTTGGCCAGAGCAGCAATCACCTCCGTGATGCCCTGGCCCGTACGCACGCTCGTGGGCATCACCTGATAACCCACGTCTGAGTAGGTGGCCATCATATCCGCACAGCCCGACGGGCCAGCAAGATCCATCTTGGTCACGCAGATCACGGCGTGCAGAGAAGCCTGCTCCACAAGGACCAGTATTCTGTCGAGAAGGTTCAGGTTGGGGCTGGGCTCGGCCGCAGCCATCACAACCACTGCCTGGTCCACATTGGCGATGAGCGGCCTTGCGAGGCAGGTCGTTCTCGGAAGGATCTCCTCTACGATTCCGCCGTCGGCATCACGCGTCACGCGGACCGAGTCCCCCACTGCCACGCCGTCCTGGCGTTTCTTCACATTTCCCCTGGCAGCACAGGGTATAGTCTCATGGCCTATGAGAACCCAACAGATGCCGCCAGACACCCTCACGATGATCCCAGTATCACACGTCCTGCACTCTGATGAGATTGCCGTCAACCCACACCTCGATCTTCCCAGGCCCGTACACCTCTACGACATAGCGTATGGAATCGCCGGGCCGGTGAGATTTCGGGCCATAGCTTATCCTCTCACCGTAGCTGTCGATCACCTTGAGCATAACCTCCTGCACTTCAGGCCCTGCAGGGACCTGGTAGCTCACTTCGAACTTTCGCGGACTGGAATCGGATCCTGAGTCTCCACCGCCAGACCTCTCCGCAAGCACAAGGTCCACTGCGGCGCCTGGTTCGGCCTGCTGGTATGGCCCTGGACGCTGCTCCACGACTGTTCCAGCCTCGTAGAGGATACTGAATTTCGAAGTGACCTGGCCGACAGCGTAGCCAGCTCGGCCAAGGGCTTCCCGCGCCTGATCGAGTGTCATCCCAATCACAAGGGGGATCTCAGCTGGAGCTGGCGGCGGTCCCGATGAGAGCGTGATGTCGACCTTGGACCCCTTCGGCACGTACATGCCAACCTCAGGCTCCTGCGCGATTATCTTGCCGGTGGAAACGTCTGAGTGGTATCCAGTCTTCTGCTCGCCCAGCGACAGCCTCATTCCCTCCAGCTCGAACTTGGCCTCTCTCACGGACTTGTTGAACAGGTCGGGTACAGTGACCATCTCCGGGCCAAGGCTCACTGTTACCCTTACTACGGAGTTCACCTTGCGTTTCGTCCCCTTCGGAGGGTCTTGGTCGATGATGTGATTGTAGTCCACCGTGTCGTCATACCTTTTCGCAGACGAGTCAAGGGTGAGTCGATTCTGCCTCGCGGTGCTTTCCGCGTCCGGCAGTGTCATTCCCACGAAACCCGGAACGGCCACTTCGGCAACTTGTATCCAGTCTCTGAATGCCTTGAGCCCAACTGCCGCCGCACCGGCGAGCACAAGAAGGACAACCAGAGCGGATGCCAATACTCCTGCGCGCCGCGGTTTCGATCCTCGCCTGTGATTGTCGTTCGCCACCTTGTTGGTTGCCTCCCCCGCCACACCGAATGGCCGAGTAGTGTCAAGCGGGTTCTGTGCTGCAGTGGTGGGCAGATCATTCGCAGCAGAAGCCTGCTCGCTTACTGGCTGGCCCGGGATAGCCATCACGTCGCCCGGCCTGCCGGGCTCTCCCTGTCGCGCCCTGGCCATCGCCTGACTGATGCCATTTCGAAACGCCCGTGCAGTCCGCCACCTGCGTTCCGGATCCTTCTCCAGTGCCCGGAGAATCACCCGCTCAAGCTCGACTGGCATCGCCGGATTGAGAGCCCTCGGAGGCATCGGCTCATCCTGGATGTGCTTGAGCGCTACCGCCACCTGAGTGTCGCCTGCAAATGGCAGTTTCCCTGTGAGGATCTCATACATCACTACGCCTAGGGAGTATATGTCTGACTCGGCAGTAGCCGCCGCACCCCGCGCCTGCTCAGGAGATGTGTAGTTCACCGTTCCTATCACGGTTCCGGTCTCCGTAAGCGCACTCGCCGATGCCGCCCTGGCGATCCCGAAATCGGCGACCTTCACTCGGCCTTCCGTGTTTATCAGTATGTTGTGTGGCTTGATGTCCCGGTGGATTATCCCATTCGAATGAGCGTGTTCCAACGCGCCAAGGATCTGTTCAGTGACATTCACTGCCTGGTCGACAGTGAGCTTTCCGTCGCGCACTATTACATCGTGGAGGGTGAGCCCATTTACCCATTCCATGACGATGTAGTTGGACCCGGCCTCCTCACCTACATCATACACATTGACAACGTTTGGATGTGAGAGGCCAGCAGCGCTCTGCGCCTCTCTTCGAAATCTCTCCCGAAACTCATGATCCGAGGCGAACTGGGGCCTCAGAACCTTAACGGCAACTATCCGGTTGAGAAGGGTGTCCTTGGAGCGGTACACCACCGCCATGCCGCCCTCTCCAACAGTCTCGAGAAGAGAATACCTGCCTCCCAAGAGCTCGTTGGTCACCCGCTCACCTCCATCTCGTCCAAAGCTGTTACAAGTATATCACCTGCCAGAGGAGCCGCAGCCGTTCCTCCGGCGCCCGCATTCTCCAGCACGATGGCCATGGCCACCCGGCGCTCCCCAGATCCGTCCACCGCAAACCCCGCAAACCACGCGTGAGGCTCACCGTGAGGGTTCTGGGCGGTCCCCGTCTTGCCTCCGATATCGTAACCCGGCCTGCCAGCCCTTACTGCAGTACCGCGTTCCACCGCGGCCCTCATCGCCTCAGTGACTAACGCTGCTGCCGCCGGGCTTAGGGGCCTAGGAAGCTCGCGGGGCCTTCGGACTCGCACCAGATGGCCATCGGGTTCCGCTATCTCCCGAACTACATACGGCATCATCATGGCCCCGCCATTCACCGCCGCCGCAATTGCCATCGCCATGTGCATAGGAGTCACCACGAGGTCGCCCTGGCCTATGCCAAGCTGCCCCAGGATGTCGCCGGATTGAGTGAGCTTTGCCATGCCGAGCCTCGCGGAGGCGGTGGGGATGTCAAACGGCGCAGGCCTATCCAGAAAGTAGCGGGCGAGCGCCTCCGGAAGAGACGAGCCAAGCCGCAGTGCTAGTTCCACGGCCACCACGTTGCATGAGACCGCAACGGCGGTCTTGAGATCAACGCTCCCGTGGGCGCCGCCCGGGTCCCGAATCACTGTGCCGCCAGCCCGAATAGACCCAGAACACTGGAACACCTCATCGACGCCGGCCACGCCTGCGTCGATGGCTGCCGCCACGATCGCAGTCTTGATGGTTGATCCAGGTGGATATAGCCCTGTCGTTGCCCTGCAGAGGAGTGGCGAATCCTCCCTCGACAGGGTGAAACCCCACATCTCCTCAGCTCCGTATGGAATGAACCATGGGCTGCTCGCGACCGCCAGGGCCTCGCCGGTGGCGGCGTTTAAGACCACTGCCGCTCCACGTCGCCCGGCGAGGGCCCTCTCGCAGGCCCGCTGCACCCCAGAGCTGATCGTAAGCCCGAGAGAGTAGCCGCGAGCACGATTCCCAGCAAGAGTCCAGAGCAATCCAGCCCGATTCAGTAGGGGCTGCCTCCCCATAAGCCACGGATCATAGGCGGCCTCAAGCCCTGCCTTGCCAATGGAAGGCCCTGCGTACCCGATCAGCGGCGCCAAAGAACCAGGCCCGTTGTAGAATCGGGACAACAGCCCGGGCGCGTAGGAGCCGCTCACCACATTCCCATCCCGATCCAAGATGCTCCCTCGGATTATCTCTCTATCCACATCGGCAACGCGAGGGTTCCCGGGGCTCGTAGCCAGGCGGTCCGCCTTAATCGCCTGGTAGTACGTGGCCCCCAGCGCCAACACACAGGCGCCAAGCAGCCATGCCTGCACAAGACGGCGGATGCGCCGGTTCACTGCGAATCACCGCCATCTCCTAGGCGTGGCGCCATGCCGGCAGCAGACCTGCCTACTCTGTTCGAGGCCATATCGCCCTCGACCTCGGCGCTTTCCGTGGACCCGATCAAGAGGCCGGCAAGGGCAAGGCTGGCCACCATGGAGCTTCCCCCGTAACTCGCAAAAGGCAGAGTCACTCCGGTGAGCGGCAGGATTCCAAGGTTTCCTCCTATGATAACGAACGTCTGCACAGCTATCAGATTGGCGGCCCCAATGGCCGACAGCGCCATGAACGAGGTCCTAGCCCTCATCGCCCTTCCGTACCCATGCCCCACAAATGCCATGTATACCAGGATGAGTCCGATAGAGCCTGAGAGCCCGATCTCCTCTGCAGCTGCTGCAAACGACATATCTGTCACCGCAGCAGGCACCTGCCAGGGCGAACCGCTCCCGTACCCACGGCCCAGAATTCCTCCACTCGCTACGGCATACAGCGACTGCACCACCTGATATCCAGCCCCAGACGGGTCAGCCCAGGGGTTAATCCAGGATGTAAATCTCGTGCGGACATGGCCAAACACGGCAGCGGCGATGATCACGATCACCACCCCAAGCCCGAGACCGCCCCCCCCGATTACGCGGTTGCCTGAGGCCGCGTACAGCATGGCAACACAGGAGATGTAGAGAACCATGGCTGTTCCCACATCTCGCTGCGCCGCGATAAGGCCCATCACCAGAGCCCATATCATCACCGTGCGCCTGGCTCGAACGCACGACCACACCTTGCCGATGCCCAGCCTGGCTTCACAGTCAGGCTCGGCAGTGGGAAGGCTCGACAGGCCGTCTGCGCCAAGAATCACACACGCAACCTTCACAAACTCAGACGGCTGAAACCCCACGCCCCCCCAAAGCAGCCAGGATCTTGCTCCGCCTCGCTCTAGGCCCACCGCCAGAGTGATCACAAGCAGAGCGACCGACCCCACTGCGGCAGCCGCCGAAAACTTGGAGATGCGGCCAGATCGCTGCAGGAAGACGACACACGCAAGCGCGATGCTCCCTATCCAGATGAGCCCCACATGCTTTGCTGCCAGATCCGGCCTCAGCCGCGCCACCGTGACACAGCCCATGACAGTTGCCGCTGCAGAAAGCGGCATAAGGATCTGATCGCCCTGGAAACCCAGCAAGACAAATGCGGCATGGCATAGGGCAAAGGCGACAGATGCCGCGAAACACAGCCCGAGCGGCTCGCCCAATGCCCGCCCAGTGGCAGCAAAGGAAAGCGAGGCGCCCTCAACGATGGCAAGCAGCATGACCAGCCCGATGAGGGAGCGTTCAACCTCTCTGTGTGAGCGTCTGACAGTTCCTAGGCCCATCCTATATCCGACTCCTCGATAGTCCCCATTGCAACGGTTATGTTATCGTGCCCGCCCCTGGCACAGGCAAGACCCACCAGAAGAGCACATGCATCCTGGGGCCCCTCGGCCGTGCTTACCACAGCAGCCATCTCCTGTGCGCCTATGACATCGTGAAAACCGTCAGTGGACAGCAGGATCACATCGCCAGGCGCCACGCAGCGCTCCCGAGTGTCGATGTCGAGCCTGTCGCAGAAACCAAGCGCCCGCGTTATGGCGTGCCTCTGCGGATGTGTCTCAGCCTCCTCCGGGGTGATCAGGCCGGAACGAACGAGCTCTCCCACCACCGAGTGATCCGTCGTCAGCTGCGATACTACGTCGCCGCGAACCAGGTATGCCCTGGAATCCCCCACATGCCCAAGGTGGAGAACGCCTTTCCTCACTGCGGCAACTGTGAGGGTAGTGCCCATGCCGGCGAGAGATTCAGAACTCCGAGACGCCTCAAGCACTCCCCAGTTTGCTGCAGCTATGCACGCCGCGACATCAACATCATCTCCAGAGTCCCATTGTCCGCAGTACGAGGCCACTGTGCGGATAGCAATGCCCGCAGCCACCTCGCCCGCATTGTGACCACCCATTCCATCAGCCACCGCCAGACACTGCCTATCGGCGAAACATGCATCTTCATTCGTATCGCGCATCAATCCAGTATCGGTGGCGCACCCGAGCAGCATGATTATCACCTTCCACTGCGCACGGCCTGGTCTTCCCTCCGGACTGCAGCCTCTGCTAGAATCCCATGGCACACTCTGAATAGGAACAGATAGAGCGCCGCAATGCATGCCATTCTAAACAGTGTGATCACAATCTGAGCCAAGACTACCGCCCTCCCTGAGCCACCTTCGCCGGAGCTGCCCACAGGCAGCGTCGATATCTGCGCCCATCTCTCGCCTGATAGTTGTCTCGATTCCGGACGTGCGAAGGATCTTCCCAAACCTCTCAGCTGCATCGGCCGAAGACCTCTCGAGCCCCGTTTCCGCCACTGGATTCAGCCTTATAAGGTTCACATGGCATAGCGTGCCTCGTATCAGAGCAGCAAGCATCGCTGCGTGATCTGAGGAGTCATTCACCCCGGAGATCAGCGAGTATTCGTAGGTAACCCGCCTGCCAGTGATCTCCGCATACTCACTGCACGCGTTCACGAGTTCCTTTACTGGGTATGTCCTGTTGATCTTCATGATCGCGGTTCTCGTGTCATCATCTGGTGCATGGAGCGACACCGAGAGAGTAATGGGAAGACCCTCGCCGGAAAGCTTCCGGATGCCCGGAAGTATCCCACATGTTGAAACCGTGATATGCCGATACCCGATCCCAAAGCCCCGGTCCCAGTTGATGAGCTTGATGAACTTGAGTACGTTTTCATAGTTGGCAAGGGGCTCTCCCGACCCCATCATCACGACCGAACTGACTCGCTCGTTTCCCACGTCATTGCTCACGGCGAGAATCTGGTCGATCATCTCGCTGCATTCAAGGCTGCGAACTAGCCCCCCGATGCCAGAGGCGCAGAAGGAGCATCCCATTGCGCAGCCCACCTGCGACGACACGCAGAGGCTCAGCCCGTAATCGTGTGGCATCAGGACTGTCTCGACTGCGTTGCCGTCAGCTAGCCCGACAAGGTATTTCCGCGTCCCGTCCGTCGACCTGACCTTCGCGATCGCCTCCGAGGGGCGAATGGGAGTCGCCTCCGCGAGTAACTGCCTGAGGCGGATTGGAAGGTTGGTCATGCTGGCGTACGATGAGAGACGCGCACGATAGAGCCACTCAAGGGTCTGGTCCGCCCTGAAGGCGGGTTCCCCGAGAGAAGCGAAAAAGGCCCTGCATTCAGAGACCGACATGCTCTTGATATCCACGCTAGTAATCATTCCACCAAACTCACATGATTCCTTTGTATCATGAGCCCGTGCGGCAGTTCCCACCCCAGAGTCCTGGGCCAGACAGCAAGACAGGCGGTCCGCGCTTCCGGGCCGCCTGCATCCTGCGGGGAGCAGCCATGGCCTCCACGAGGCCCTAGGCGCCGCCTCTCCTGATGTAGGGCTTGCCGCTCGCAGCCGGCGGTGTCGAACGCCCGATGATTCCTGCAAGAGCCGCCATGGTAATGATGTACGGCAGCATCAACAGGAACTCCTGGGGAATCGCCCTGAAGCCCCAGGTCTGCGCTGTAAGCTGGATCGCGTCGGCCAATCCGAATAGGAGGGCCGCCAACATGGCGCCCACAGGCGTCCACTTGCCGAATATCACCGCGGCCAGCGCGATGAAGCCGCGGCCAGAACTCATGCCCTCGCGAAACAGGGAGAGCTGCCCCAGTGATAGTGTTACGCCGCCCATCCCTGCTAGAAAGCCGCTGAGTATTACGCAGAAGTAGCGTATCCCCGCCACGTTCACACCAACCGTGTCGGCGGCCTCTGGGTGCTCGCCGCACGCACGGATCCGAAGGCCCAGAGGAGTGCGGAACAGCACGATCTGCCCTAGAACTGCGACTATTGGGGCGAGATACACCGGAGGTGTATTCCTTCCGAGGATGTCGCCGAGTATCGGTGTCTTGAGGATGAACGGGATGGTCCAGTTTGCAAGCTTAGTGACGGGCTCGGTCTGCCCGGCACGATCGAAAATGGCGCGGAGCAGGAACCCAGTTAAGGCCGCAGCCAGCAGGTTGATGGCAACGCCAGACACGGTCTGGTTTGCCCTGTATTTGATGCTGGCCACCGCGTGTATCGAGGCCATCAGTGCACCTGCAATAGCGCCCATGAGAAAGCCGATCCAGGCGTTCTTGGTGATGTATGAGAAGAGAACGCCGAAGAAGGCGCCGGTCAGCATCATGCCATCAAGCCCGATGTTCACCACTCCGGATCTCTCGCTGAATACTCCGCCCACAGCAGTGAGAATCAGAGGGGAGGCAAGGAACACAGTGGATGCCAAGAGGTCTATGGTAAGGTACTGAAGCATCTCCCAGTCGATGTTCATCGGACTCCCTCCCTCTTCCCAGTCCTGCTTGTGATGGAGGTGAGTATCCTCCGCCCAGGGATCCATCCTTCCACAAGGCCTTCAGCTGCAACCAGGAAAATCACCACAGCCTGCACTATGCCGACCGTCTCCTTAGGCACATGCGCCATGCCCTGCATCATCTGTGAGCCACGGTGCAGCATGCCGAAGAGTGAGGCGGAGGCGAGTATGCCGATGGGGTTGTTCTTTCCCACAAGCGCCACCGCAATTCCATCGAGGCCGAATCCCTCAAAAGCGAAGAGATCGAGGAACTTGTACTGAATCCCGCATACCTGCATCGCTCCGGCGAGCCCCGCGAGGGAACCGGCAACAAGCATCGACATCAGCATGGCCTTGGAGGCGCTGATGCCGGCGTATTTCGCGGCATCCTGGTTAAGGCCGACCGCCCGGATCTCATAGCCCAGGGTAGTCTTGTATAGCAGGTAGTAGACGAGGAACACCGCTGCGATCGCAACAATGATCCCCGTATTCACTCTGTATGTGCTATGGAAACCGCCGAAGAACCTGGATAGCTTGGCTGTGTCGGCGATCTCGGGGCTATATGGAGCAGCAAGGCTTCTATCCTTGATGGGCCCCGTGACAAGATAGTGCGATAGGTACAGCGCAATGTAATTCATCATGATGCTGTTCACTACTTCATGCACCCCAAGCTTCGCCTTGAGGAACCCTGGCACTGACGCCCATATGGCCCCGGCGAGAGCGCCTGAGAGCAAGGTGAGGGGAAGATGGATTATCCGCGGAAGGCCGGCAAACCTGTAGCCCACCACGGCGGCTGCAACCATTCCCACAATCAGCTGGCCTTCTGCGCCGATGTTGAACAGCCCGCATCTGAAGGCCACGGCGATGGAGAGGCCTGTGAAGATAAGCGGGTTGATGTACACTATGGTCTCCGAGAGGTTGACGAGAGAGCCGAACGACCCGTTGAGCAGTGCGCCATAGGCTTTCATCGGGTTCGCTCCGGTGGCGAGCATTAGCACCACGCCTACGAGCAGGCCCACGATCACTGCAACCACAGGGACAAGCAGCCCCGACCAGATCGACTTGTTCGTGGCCTTCACCTGCCACTCACCCCCGCTTTCTGCCTTGCGGCGCCTGCCATCATGAGCCCAAGCTGCTCCTCAGTGGCCTCGCTGCGGTCGAGCATGCCAACGATCTCGCCCTCATAGATGACAGCGATTCGATCGGCAAGCGCCATGATCTCATCAAGCTCCAGGGAGACGAGGAGGACCGCCTTCCCGGCGTCGCGCGCCTCCACAAGCCTGTGGTGGACGAACTCAATCGCTCCCACGTCGAGGCCGCGAGTTGGCTGCGCCGCCACGATGAGGTTGGGCTTGCGCGATAGCTCCCTTGCGACGATGACCTTCTGCTGGTTCCCGCCTGACAGCGATCCCGCCAACACGTCCTCGTTCGGGGTGCGAACGTCGTATTCCTGGATCAGCCTGCGCGCCTCGGAATGGATCGTGTCCCAAGCCAACTGCCCGCCACGGCTGAATGGAGGCTTGTAGTACTGTTGCAGGATCATGTTCTCAGCCACGGTGAAATCCAACACCAGGCCATGGCGATGGCGGTCTGCAGGAATATGGACAATCCCCGCCTCGAAAACATGCCTCGGCGAATGGTTTGTGACGTCTTTTCCTCCAATGACAACCGTGCCTGCCGCAGCCCTGCGCATTCCAGTGATGGCCTCAATGAGCTCGCTCTGTCCGTTGCCATCAACACCGGCTATGCCGAGTATCTCACCGCCGCGAACTGAGAACGAGACACCGCGCACTGCCAGGAGGCGCCGGTTATCAAGGACCCGCAACCCGTCTACGACCAGCACGTCCGCCCCTGGATTCGACGGCCCCTTCTCAACCACTAGTTCCACATCGCGCCCGACCATCATTCTCGCGAGCTGATGCGTATCGGTGCTGGATGTTGCGACTGAGCCCACCACCTTGCCTCGGCTGATCACAGTGACCCGGTCCGACACGGCCATGACCTCTTTGAGCTTGTGGCTGATGAAGATGATCGATTTCCCCGTCGCCCTGAGGTTTCTCATGATCGTGAAGAGCTCCGACACTTCCTGCGGGGTGAGCACCGCTGTCGGTTCGTCCAGTATCAGAATGTCCGCTCCTCGAAGCAGCGCCTTGAGGATCTCCACCCTCTGCTGCATCCCCACGGAGATGTTCATTACCTTAGCATTGGGGTCAATAGCCAGCCCGTATTGCTCCGAGATCTCCCTCACCCTGGCCACTGCAGCCTTCATGTCCATGAACACCAAGTTGTGCGTAGGCTCATCGCCGAGGACGAGGTTCTCCGCAACAGTGAACTGAGGGATGAGCATGAAGTGCTGGTGCACCATGCCGATTCCAAGCTTCAGCGCATCGTTGGGTTCGCTGATCTGGGCCTCTTTGCCCCGCACTGTGATGGTTCCGGCTTCAGCCCTATAGAGCCCATAGAGGATTTTCATGAGCGTGGTCTTGCCCGCTCCGTTCTCGCCGAGTAAGGTGTGGATCTCGCCCTCTTTAAGAGTGAAGTCGACCGCATCGTTCGCCAGAATGCCAGGGAAAGCTTTGGTGATTCCGCGCATCGATAATACGGGGACACCCTGGGCCTTCTCTCCCATAAACGTCCCTCCAGTCAAGACTAGGCGCTGAAGCCCTAGGACTCCAGCGCCCAATCCCTGCTCTTGCTGCCAGAGTACGCCGATTGCAGAGTCAGTTGGCTACTTGAGATCCTTCGCGGACTGCGGAGGAGCCTCAGGGACAACGTACTGGCCCTTGCGGATCTTCTCGGCCCACTCGTTCGCCTTGGCGGTGGCTTCCTTGGATGCATTGTTCGAAGCCTCGGGCGCCAGCCCGACGCCGTCCTCAGCGATTCCGAACACCTTGGTGCCCGACTTGAACTTCGGATCGAGCAACATCTTTGTGCCCTCGAACACGCCCACGTCAACCCTCTTGATCATGGAGTTGAGCACATTCTTCGGGGCGAGATGCGCCTGGTCGGAATCGACGCCGATAGCCCATAGGCCGTTCTCCTTGGCCGCATCGATCACGCCGATGCCGGTAGCGCCGGCCGCGTGGAACACCACGTCTGCCTTCTGCCTGAACATCGAAAGTGCAACTGTCTTGCCCTTCACAGAATCATTGAAAGTGCCGGTGTAGTTGTCGAGGATTACGATGTCTGGATTCGTTTTCCACACGCCGCACTTGAAGCCAGCCTCAAAGCGCTCGATGACGGCGAACTTCATGCCTCCCACGAAGCCCACCTTGTTGGTCTTCGTGGTGAGAGCTGCGAGCACGCCGACTAGGAACGATCCCTCATGCTCCTTGTAGAGGACACCGAGGACGTTCTTCATGGCCTTGTACTCATCATCGCTGTAGCCATAGTCGATGATTCCAAACTTGACGTTCGGGTACTGCTGCGAGACATTCTTCACCGCGTCGGCCATGAGGAATCCGATTCCCCATACCACATCGTGGCCATCGCGCGCCAGGGAAGCTAGGTTGCCCTCGTAATCTGACGGAGTGCGCGACTCTATATAAGAGATCTTCGCGCCGAGTTCCTTCTCAAGCCTCTTCAGGCCGACGTAGGCGGAATCGTTAAACGACTGGTCGCCAAGGCCGCCGATATCGAATACGATGCCGACCTTCGGCGCCGAAGCGGTGAACGCGGGCAGAGCCATGCATACGAGCATGCCGGCTGCAAGCAGAAATACCAGAGCGCGTTTCAAGGACTTCATACAATCATCCTCCCAAACAAGGTTCTTGGACAAGGACAGTTTCGCCGCTTGCGGGCGAATTCCTTCTCACTCGCAGCAAGTTGTGGCTTCCGTCTGCTCTCCATGCCAGGGCAGGTTCTCCGGAATCGCGATGCTAAATATTCCAAACCCAAGGAGGAGCCTGCCAGCAAACGGCGAAAATACACTCGCATGCTGTATCGTATACGCAAATGGGGGTAGTCAAATGGCAGACAGCCAGTATGAACAGGTGCTGGCCCGGCTCTCGACAGCAGCGAGAATACTTAACCTCGAGCCGGGACTGTACGAGATCCTTGCCCAACCCGAGCGGACGCTCGAAGTCTCACTGCCAGTTGAGATGGACGACGGAAGCATCAAGGTGTTCATGGGCTACAGGTGCCACCATTCCACCGCGCGAGGTCCAGCCAAAGGCGGCGTCCGATACGCTACCGACGTCTGTATGGATGAGGTCAAGGCCTTGGCCTCATGGATGACATGGAAGTGTGCGGTTGCTGGCATACCCTACGGCGGAGGAAAGGGCGGAATCCAAGTAGATCCGCTCAAACTCTCCCAGGGTGAGCTGAAGAGGCTCACCAGACGTTACGTTTCGGCAATCTACACGATGATTGGGCCTGAGAAGGACATCCCAGCGCCTGATATGGGCACTGATGCCAAGGTGATGGGCTGGTTCGTCGACACATACTCCACACTCGCCGGAGTGTACACGCCCGCAGTGGTAACGGGGAAGCCCATCCCGCTTGGCGGATCGCTAGGCCGCAAGGAGGCCACTGGCCGAGGCGTGATGTTCACCACTCGCGAGATCCTGGCAAGAGCAGGCCGTAAGCCATCCGAGGTCACCTGTGCGGTGCAGGGATACGGGAACGTCGGATCCCTCTCTGCCACACTCATACACGAGTTGGGCTGCAAGATCGTTGCAGTCAGCGATGTCACCGGTGGAATCTGCAACCCTGCTGGCCTCAACATACCGGATATCAACAGGTACGTTGCAGAGCACAAGTTCCTCGAAGGATACTCTGCACCGGGAGTCAGCCAGATATCCAACTCACAACTTCTCACCATGGATGTGGATCTGCTGGTTCCAGCGGCATTGCAGGGCCAGATCACCGAGGCCAACGCGCCGAATATCAAGGCGAAGTGGATTGTTGAAGGCGCCAACGGCCCAACCACCGCCGCAGCTGATAAGATCCTCGAGGAGAGGGGCATCATAGCCGTCCCGGACATTCTCGCGAATGGAGGCGGCGTGGTGGTGTCGTATTTCGAGTGGGTGCAGAACCTGCAGAACTACTACTGGTCGGAGCAGGAGGTCAACACGAAGCTCGATGCGATCATGACGAAGAGCTTCGCCGAAGTGTGGAACTTCTCAAGGCAGAAGAACCTCAGCATGCGCACTGGCGCCTATGTGCTCTCAGTCGCAAAGGTAGCCGAGGTGATCCGCATGAGGTCGATCTTCCCGTAAACAGATCCAAGGCCGCGAAGGCGGCATGCGGAGAATCTGGTGAGGCCGCGCCCGCGTGGCCGGCCTCACTAGATTCACTAGATGTGCGCCCGGCATTGATGCCCGCTACTCTTCTCCACGTTCCCCGCGGGAGGCCGACTGACTACTTCTGCAGCTGCATCGTAATCGCGGGCATCGGTTATCCGAACATCCACAAACTCGCCCTGCCTTAGCGTAGCATCGCCTACGAACACCGTCCCATCCACCTCTGGGGCCTCAGCGTATGAACGAGCATCAACAAGCAGGTCCGACTCGGCAGACGGACCGTCTACGATCACCCTGACGACCGTGCCAACTCGGGATCTCCCGAACCCAAGCGAGATCGCAGCGAGGGCCTCCATCACCCTGCCGCGACGCTCCTTGGCAATGGAGGACGGCACCTGGTCGCGCATGTCGAAAGCTGGTGTTCCTTCCTCAGCTGAGAACTCGAAGACCCCTGCCCGCTCAGGCCTTACCGTGTCCACGAAATCGAGAAGGTCATCGACATCGGCTTCGGTTTCGCCGGGGAATCCCACTATGAGCGAGGTGCGGATGACGACTCTGGGGATGCGCGCGCGAATCTCCCGAACGGTCTGCATCATCTGCTCGCGGGAGGAGCTCCGGTTCATGGCCGTGAGCACTCTATCCGACCCATGCTGCATGGGGATGTCCATGTACTTGACTACCTTGCGCTCCTCCTCGAACACGGAGATGAGTTCCTCATCTATTCGGGATGGATAGGCATACATCACCCTGATCCATTCGATTCCATCTACCCGGGCTACCGCCCTCAGCAGTGCCGGAAGGGATGGACCCCCATAGATGTCCTGCCCATATCTGGTCGTGTCCTGAGCGACCAGTATTGCCTCCCTGACTCCCTGCGCAGCTAGGCCCTGCGCCTCCCGAACGATCGACTCTAGGGGACGGCTTCGCACAGGGCCACGCAGAGAAGGAATCAGACAGTAGGCGCACCGGTTTGCGCAGCCCTCCCCTATCTTTATGTACGCGTAATGCTGCGGAGTGCTCACGACTCTCGGGCTGCCGTCGGATGCCAGGTATCCCGCCTTACCGACGATTGTCAGCTTCTCGCCTCGGAGAGCGCCTTGTATCGCCTCCACGCATCGTCCATACTCTCCGGTTCCGACTATCGCGTCTACCTCGGGCATCTCCTCCGTAAGCGCCCTGCCGTACCGCTGCACGAGGCAGCCAGTCACCACCAGTGCACGGATCTCGCCCCGACTTCGCCTGTGTGCGTACTCGATAATAGAATCGACCGATTCCTGAGCAGCATCTGCTATGAAGCCGCAAGTGTTGACGAGGACCACATCTGCCTCGCCCTCGTCGGAGACTATCTCCATTCCCGCCGCGCGGATCATTCCCATCATGTTCTCGGTATCTACGAGGTTCTTCGAGCACCCGAGGGAACACACAGCAACCCTGGGGGCGCCTTCCTTCGCAGGTCCTGCCGTTGGAGTCACGCGATCACCCATCCTTTGGTCATTTCCCCGCGATGGCCGCAAGCTCTTTCCTCGCTGCCGCCTGGTCATCAAGGGCGCCCTGAGGGTCCTCAATGTCAGGCGCCATCATGAGGAGCGTGTTCAGGATTTCCCTGGCTTCCCGGTATTCCTTCACAGCAATCAGGCACCTTGCCAGAGTGAGCTGGTGAGCAGATGGCTCCGAGTCGAGCCTCATCGCGGTCCTTGCCTCTTCGAGCGCTTTCTGGCGGTTGCCGATGGACAGCGGAGGCCCTGGCAACTGCCTGTACAGCTCCGCCAATACTCTGTGGGCATCTGCTCGATCCGGATTCAGAGCAATGCAGCGTTCCAGAGCTTCTCTCATGGGCTTCGCCATGAACAAGCTCTGCAGAATCCCCTTCGCAGTGCCGGTCTCACCAATAGATGAAGCAAGCCAGTAGAAGGCATTATCGTTCCTGGGGTCCGCCTCAGTGCCGTTCTTGGCCGCGCTCTTTGCCTTCTCAAACCACTCGATCCGACCTTTTCGGTCATCCTTCGCGAGCCCACAACCCTTCCACCAGTAGGCCCTTGCGAGCCTCCACAACACCTCGGCATCCATTGGGGACTCCCGGTCCGTTTCCTCAAGCATGGTGATCAGCTGGTCAGCTTCCTTTGGATCTGTTCTCTTCGTCCAGCGCAGATCTGCCGCGGCAATCGCCTCGTCCGGGGCAGCCGTTGCCAGTGAATGGAGGGGCGCGATGATGATCAGCATCAGCGCTATCATACCGACAACGATGGCAGCACGGGCTGCCCTGGGGATGGCTGTCTTCTCGGCCACGGTCAACATGATTGCCCACACCTCCTAAAATTTCCCTATGAGCAACAGGACACCGAGCACCACAAAGCCTGAACCTGCGGCCACCCGCACCCACGAAGCAGGGACGTACCTGGCCACCAGACCTCCGGCCAGCACTCCAACTAGGGACGCCACTACCAGAGCAGCAGCCGATCCCACGAACACCGCCCAGGGCGACTTCCCCTCCGCCACAAGCATCATCGTGGCAAGCTGGGTCTTATCCCCGAGTTCGGCAAGGAAAACGCAGATGAACGTCGACATGGCTACCTTAAACACAGCACCATCTCCTGTTGCAGAAGGGTCAGCGCAAATCCAGTCGCCCGAAGCGCTTTCTCCTGATACCCTCCCAGAGGCATGTTGAAGGCACGAGAAGCGGTGGATCGCGTCTCTTCATCGATTCTTGCGATCAGCATCTCGCCTATGCTCTCCCGTTCATCCGAGGTGAACTGCGGGGACACGGCGAAGTCTACAAGGTAAAGCCCCTGAAGCGTATCTCCGAAAAGCACATATCCGCACGGAGCAGAACCGCAGCTCGCCACGTAGGCTGAGAACTTGGGGGAGAGCCTGCCTAAGGACACTACCTCATTCTGCCAGCAGGGCCTCACTTCGTTGAACACCATCGACATGGGCAGAACGTCTCGGCTCCTCGCGGAGCTGAGTATGACATCGATTGCTCCCCGCTCCGGCACAGCAATGGGCGGCGGAAGCCCATCCCGGTTCCACATGCCAAGGGTCCGCACTTGAACAAAACCCAGCTTGCGGTAGAGTGCCTCTGCACGGAAATTGCGGTCCACCTCATCAAGCTGCAGGGAACTGAGCTTGAGCGTTCTGGCCTGGTAGATCGCTCTCCGCATAAGCAACTCGCCGAGGCCGCGCCCTTGATAGACCAAGCGAACTCCCATGCCGCAGATGTAGCCGCGCTCTCCGCGAATTGCCAGGAAAACGACGCCAACAGGGTACTGACCTGAACTGACGATGAACGAATTCTCCACGGAAATGTCTTCCCTATCAATCAGGTTCATCAGGCGATCGGGAGTCACGTGCGTATCAACATAGTACTGGCTGTACGCATCGTTGAATAGATCAACCAGAGCATCCATCTCAATGGCGGATGCTGGAGTGATCCAGTATTCCACACCTTTCGCCCAGGCCTTCTCCACTAGGATGCCCCCCTCGAACCCAGCTGCTTCAGCGCCTCCAGTGCAGCCTCTTCAATCAGCGATAGGTTCTTCGAGTCAGGCAAGGAGATCCCGGCTGTGCTCAGTACCCCAAACCTCGCGAGAGCTCGCCCCAGGGCAGCTGACGCGCCAGGATCGCCGAGCGGGTCGAAGCAGACCAATGAGAGGCCTGCCAGAAGAGGCTCCGATGCAACTGGCTTTGAACCACCATCAAGCACACGCGAGGCGAGTCGATCGAGCCCTCCCCTGATCCTGTCTGGGCTCACGCTGTCGGAAAGCACCGCCATGGCCCTCGCATACACTCCCGGGGCGAGCTCCCTCTTGCGCTTGCCACGTTCCACGCTCTCACGCAGCAACACGGCCCTGAGCTTGTGCGTTGCCAGCGCCTCGCCGAGCCTGGGCTCGGCTTCAATCTCTACGGCCTTGCCCAAGAGAAACACGGCCAGCGATGCCTGCTCATGCGGAAGCGCCCCCGCCTGAGCCGCTAGCACCAGGCGATGCGCGGTGCAGAGGGCCTGCCCGGAATCAGAGGAGATGTCGATCCCGGCGGGAGGCGTCCACTCCTGGTCACGTGAGAGGACCCCCTCTGTTGCCCGCCCATGTCCGTCTGCCTCCGGCTGCAGGCACGCTCCATCCTCTTCCGATCCGCCGCCGCCAATCTGCGGCGCGGCGCACAGTGCGGGCCATTCCGAAAGCTGCCTCTGCACTTCCCGGATGATGCCTCTCAGATACGGGTTCGGCTGCGCCGACTCGCAGGCTTGCGCGATAAGCTCGGACAGCTGGATATCCACCTGTTCAAGCATGTGTTCCGCCGCCGCCAGAAGAGGCCGAGTCCGACTGCAGATGCCTTCCCTGACCGCCTCGATCAGGGCCGACGCTGCCTCCCGTGGGACCAATGATTTCAGCATATTCTCGATTTCATCAGGATCGCCCGCACCATCTACGGTGCGCGTCCAGGGCTGATGCAGAGCTGGTCCTGTCTGCTGGCCCTGCCTGCGACTGACTTCAAACTCGTACGCCCCGCCGCGCCACGCGCATTTGACGGCCCATCCGTGTACACATGCAGCGAATCGAAGCAGACGAGCCGAATCTGGCTCATGATCGTCGAGGGCGCGGGAAGCATCTCCCGAGGCGGCCTCATGTAGTCGATCCGGCGTGCATATGGCATCGAATCCACCAAAGTCACAGTCGGCTGGCGCCTCCTCGGCGGAAAGCAGCGCCGCGATGAGGCTGCGCACCTGGTTTACGAATATGCGGGCCTCTTCTCCAATCGCCCCGATCTCCCGAGCCATGGACCGGACCGCCGCCTCATGTGGTGACGCCTCCATGTCGGATGCAGCAGCGTCTAGCGCCCAGAAGCGTGAGATGATCTCGTCTGCCTGCCCCAGTAGGCGCCCGATCAGCTCGACCGCGTCGCGCTCCATCTCTAGCTCGGCGAGGGCAGCAGCCTCCGCCATCAGGCGCCATCCGGCGAGGTCCCCGCGGCGCGCAACCTCCGTAATGCATCTGGCAAGCTCATCGCGTTCACAAGCACAGATCAGGCCCTGCATCGCTCTCGCCAGGAATTCCGCGTCCGGTTCGGCCGCAAGCCGCAACGACATGGCCTCGGCCCGCGCCCCTGACGCAAGAGACGCCACCGACATCCACTGCGCTATCTCATCGAAGCCCGGGCCCGGGTTGAGATACGGTTCAAGTCGAGACAGCGCCTCCTCCGGCCTTCCCCCAGCGATCGCAAGGCGAGCCTCGAGAACAGCATGATCCACGCCAGTCCTCTCTGTTGCTGCGAGAACCGCGGCTATCCCGGCCGCGGTCTCGATTCTGCCCTGTTCTATGCAGCGCTGTGCTCGCCGTGCGATGGCGCCGGAGGGGCCGAGGCCGAGGCCGAACCTCACTCCCGGAGACCCAAGAGCGGTCGGTGGAAGCTCCACAAGGGCTTCTTGAATGCGGTTCCACTGATTCAGCACAGATGCCCCGATCCGTCTTCGGAGGTTGTCGTCGGCACGCTGCTCCCAGTAGGAGAGAAGCTTATCCAGGGCCTTCGGTCCGCGGTGGAAGAATTCGAAAACCGTCTCATCAAGCAGCCTTCCCTCAACTCTTGCGAGATCGTCTACGAGGTCCTGAACCGTTCGCATGCCGCTCCCCCCTCTCTTCCCTGCTCGACCTGGGGTTCACACCCCGGCCATCGCGTCCGCGTTCACCTGAACGCGCATCTGCCCTCTCCGCGAGCCTGGCGCCATGCCTCAAGGCTGATTGCTGAGGCTTGCCTGGCACGCGCGACTTCGGCGCCCGCGTTCGTGAGGCTCGCGGCGCCTCGCGGGAACCCAGCGCGGTGGGGAATGGCCGCCCCACAGCCGCAAACGCCTCCGCCACAAGCTCCCTGTTCTCTGCCTTGGCTGGCTGCAGCAACGCCCTCTGCATCGCCTTTTCGCGGCCCGTGGCCACGTGGACCGCCTTTCCCGTCCGGGGATCGAGGCCCGTGTAGTACATGCATGTGGCCTCTGTCATCGGTGTGGGAGTGAAGTCCTGCACCTGCTCTGGAGTGTATCCGAGGGATAGTATGTAGTCGGCCAGGGCAACTGCATCGGCCAGGGTCGACCCTGGATGTCCGGAGATGAAGTACGGCACCAGATACTGGTCCTTGCCTTTCACCCGGTTCAGCCGCTTGTACTCCTCAGTGAAAGCCTCGTACACGTCGCACCCAGGCTTGCGCATGAGTGCGAGAACTCTATCCGACACGTGCTCAGGTGCAACTTTGAGCTGTCCGCTCACATGATGCGCCACAAGCTCGGGAAGAAACCCCCCGGAATCATCGAGCATCGCATAGTCGTATCTCACTCCGGACCGCACAAATACCTTGCGCACTCCGGGAACAGCTCTTATCTTTCTCAAGGCCCTGATGTACTCGGTATGGTCGCGCAGCAGATTAGGGCACGGCTCGGGGAATAGGCACTCCCGTACCCCGCACCTTTCCCCGCGGGCGCAACCAGCCGCATAGAAGTTCGCCGTGGGTCCACCCACATCGTGAATAACTCCCCGGAACCGAGGATCCGAAGCCAAGCGTCTGGCCTCGCGGACCAGCGATTCAACGCTTCTGCGCTGTATGGCGCCGCCCTGGTGAGCCCATATGGCGCAGAAAGAGCACCCTCCGAGGCAGCCGCGGTGCGACGTGATGCTGAACAGCACCTCTTCAAGGGCGGGCACCCCGCCCGCGTCATCGTAGACCCGGCTCCATCTGCGAGTGAACGGCAGTTCATATATCGAATCCATCTCGGGAGTAGTGAGTGATGCGGATGGGGAGTTCTGAATCACCACACGGTCACCGTGGCGCTGGATGATTCCCCTGGGATGCGGTTTTGCCATCTCGGCCCGGATCATATCGAATGCTCTAGCGAACGTGGGCTTGTCGGCTATGACCTCTTCGAATGACGGGATCTCAAGCCATGCAGTTCGGGGGCCACGGCCGTCTGCGTCCGTCTCTCCCAGACCAGGCTCAGGGATCTCCCTGGATACCGCCGCGGTGCCGGAGATTCCCTGAAGATTCCGCTCACCCCCAGAAAGCCTGTCTGCAATCTCGCACGCGGCCCGTTCGCCCATTCCGTATACTAGCAGATCAGCCTTGGAATCCAGCAGTATCGACCTTCGGACAGCGCCATCCCAGTAGTCGTAATGGGCGAACCTTCGCAGGCTCGCCTCAAGTCCGCCTATGACAATCGGAACGCCCGGGAAACACTCCCGTAACCGATTGGAGTAGACTATCACCGCCCGATCGGGCCTGCGCCCCGCTGTTCCTCCCGGGGAGTAGGCATCGATCCGCCTTCTCCTCCCAGTAGGAGTGCGGTTCGCCACCATGGAATCAACGTTGCCCGCGCTCACCCCGAAGAACAGGGCCGGAGGCGGCATGGCCTCAAAGGCCTCTCTTGATCTCCAGTCGGGTTGGGCGATCACCGCCACCCGATATCCCCTCGCCTGCAGCAGCCTGCCGAGGAGGGCGACACCGAACGTGGGGTGGTCCACATAGGCATCCCCAGTCACCAGAGTGATGTCTGGACGGTCCCATCCGAGTGCGTCAAGATCCTCCGTGCTCATCGGCAGGAGATCTTCTCCACTCATCCGATCCACGGCAGTCTCCATCTGAACAACCCCAACGCCCGCCCTGCATAGTACAGGCCGAGGGCGATCACGACTGCAAACAGAAGCACAGTGATGACCCTGACCACGTTTCGGCTCCTTCGATCCCGCGTCTCGCGCTTGGATCTCTCGGTTCGGCCGGCCCGTTCCCGCTCCAACTGCCTGAGAGCCGCCTTCTCCTCAGCCCGCCGCGATTCGCTGAACTGAGCAATCAGGTCCGCGCCATCGAGTCCGATACAATCGGCGTAGTTGCGAATGAACCCCTTCAGGTAGACCTCGCCGGCGATGACGTCATACTCGCCCTGCTCAATCGCTACGAGATACTTGGTTCGAATCTTGGTAGCCTCGCTCACCTGTTCAAGGGTGATTCCACGCGCCTCCCGCTCCTCCTTGAGCATCGCCCCTATCTCATCCAACAACAGCACCTCCAGTCATCCCCGCAGTCAGCTGCGGCGCCCAAGCGCCTCGCTGAGCTCGTGCTCGCTCATGAACACTTTCCTGGGCTTGCTCCCCTCGTACGGACCGACGATGCCCAGCACTTCCATGGTGTCGATGAGCCTCGCCGCACGCGCGTAGCCCACCCTGAACCTGCGCTGGACTTTCGATATGGACGCTTCCCCAGTCTGCACCACCAGCCGCGCTGCCTCAGCGAAAAGCTCATCATCCTCGGCGATCCCCTGTGGGCCTTCCCGTGAAGTCTCGACACTCTGGGCCTCGTAACTGGGCCTGCCTCGCTTGCGAAGGTAGTCAACCAGGGCAGCCACCTCCTCGTCGGAGATGAAGGCGCCCTGCACACGAATTGGCTTCGGGAGACCAACGGGATGAAACAGCATATCCCCCTTGCCCAGAAGCCGCTCTGCTCCAGCAGTGTCGAGGATAATCCGAGAGTCAATCCCGGATGAGACGGCAAACGCTATTCTGGAAGGTATGTTCGCCTTGATTATGCCCGTAATTATGTCGACAGATGGCCTCTGAGTAGCGATTATCAGGTGAATTCCGGCGGCCCTGGCCATGAAGGCGAGGCGCGCAATTGCCTCCTCCACCTCTCCCTGAGCTATCATCATCAGGTCCGCCAGCTCGTCGACGATCACCACGATATATGGGAGCGGCCGCGTGGCCGGCCTCTCGTTCGCAGCACCGGATCCGCCATCGGAGGCGGTCAGGCCCTGCCTATCCTCATCAGGCTCGGCATCAGCCCCACTAGCGCCGTCCGAATCGAACAGGAATTGATCGATTGTTCCCTTGGCCGCCATGTCGTTGTACTGGGCGATATTGCGCGCTCCTGCGAGCTGGAAAAGGCGATATCTGTTCTCCATCTCCTCCACCACCCATCTGAGGTAGCCAGAGGCCTTCTTGGGGTCGGTGACCACAGGCGCGAGGAGATGCGGTATGCCGTCGTAAACCGACAGTTCCACCCGCTTAGGGTCTATCATGAGAAGCCTTACTTCTTCGGGAGTGGCCTTGAACAGCAGGCTGCATATGATCGAGTTCAAACAGACGCTCTTCCCTGATCCGGTGGCTCCGGCGACCAGGAGGTGCAGGATATCCGCCAGATCCGACACGACCGGCGTGCCCGCTATGTCCTTGCCGAGGGCCATAGTAAGCCGGGAACTGGCATCCTGGAACTCCTTGGATTCAAGGACCTCGCGGAACAGCACGAAGGCCTTCTCTTTGTTGGGAACCTCGATTCCAACAGCCGCCTTGCCAGGGATGGGCGCCTCAATTCGGACCCCTGCCGAGGCAAAGGCCAATGCCAGATCGTCGGCGAGGTTGACTATCTTCGAGACCTTGACCCCGACGCCAGGCTGCACCTCGAACCTGGTAACCACCGGACCCCGGCTAAACGCTGCCACCTTGGCCTGCACTCCGAAACTGGCTAGCGTTTCCTCAAGAATTACTCCCTGAGCACCCGGATCCTCTGCATCTGCGCGCCCTCTCCGCTTCGCGGGCGCGTGGAGGAGACTGGTGGGCGGAAGCTCCGTCAGCTGGGAATCATCGATCAGCTTCAGCTGTCGGAGCGGCCCCGAAGCGGAAATCGCAGTTTCTATGTCAGGCCCACTCCGGGCATCGGGATGAGCAGACGAAGCCGTCCGGATCGGCGCCCCATTGTCACTGGGCATTCCGCTGGGCACAGCGGCCTGCGCAACACTCTCTGCCGTGCTCGGGGCTGGATCCTTCGGCGCTAGGCCGGCGACGCCGCCCGAGATCGACTTGCCGGACGCATGATCGGCGCTGCACAGTCCGGGCCTCTCCTCAAAGATGTTGATGACGATATAGTCGAACCCCATCCTGATTCCGTGGAACACGAGGCAAATAAGGCCCCATGCCATTCTGACGATCCAGGATGCCGACACAGCGAGGGGAATGTTGGCCGCCACTCCAAGGCCGGCTGCTCCTAACGCGATGACGGCTATCCAGGATCCGGTGAGCCCGAACAGCCTGAGCATAGCCCACGCAGCCCCGGCGCCGAGTGCGCCTCCGCCCAGTCGACCTGGCGCTTCCGCAGTTCCTCCGGCGACCCCCTGAACATACTGCACAAACCCCATGTGCAGCCCAGAATCGCCTCTGGCGTTCATCTCGAACGCGACCACCACTGCAGATGCCGCAGCGAGAAGCCCGATCAACCTAATGGACACTACGTATCCGGTTCTCCGTGCGAGCATCAGAAGGCCGGTCACTGCGGCAAGCAGCGGCACCGCGTACGAGCCGCGCCCGAACGCTGAAACAAGGGCATTCGCTGCCATACCGCCAACGTACCCGGCGGGGCCGCGCGCGAGGGAAACCAGGGAAATGCCTGCGGCCGCCAGAAGGAATATACCACCCAGCTCAGCCTGGAGGTCGCCTCCAAACGGCCTGCTGCATCTTGCCCGCTCGCGTTTCCGCCGTGGGCCAGCAGACGAGGCAGTTCTGGTAGGGCGCCGGACTGAGCGCTGTGAAGCCAAATCATCTCACCTCATCGGAGGTCAATTCTACTTCCCGAGCAACAATCCTCTAGCCGTCCAAAGGATAGTGGCAGTTCCAACAGCCCACAAGTAGTAAGCGAACACTCGAAGCCTCGCCTGCTGAATGAGTTTCCGAAGAAGAGCGATGGCGACAACACCGGAAACAAAGGAGGCCAGGGCGCCTGTTGCGATGAAGCGAAGGTCGGCGGATGCAATGCCGCTGCCGTTCCTGATCGGCCAAAGCACGGCCGCGCCTGCGATCACTGGGAGAGACGCGATGAAGGAGTAGGTCGCGGCGAAGGATCTCTCAAGCCCCACCCCAACTCCTGATGCGATAGTCAGGCCCGATCTGGATACTCCGGGGAACACGGCCAAGGCTTGTCCGACTCCCACTTCGAAGGCCTGGCCGTACGACATGCTGCACCCTGAGGAACCGCCCCGCTTCGATCGCCGTGGGCTGCCGGCCATCAGTCGGTCTGAACACCACAGCACGAAGCCGGAGAGTATGAGACCTCCGCCAACGAATGCCGGAGAGGCAAAGGCGCTCTCCACTGCATCGCCAGCTAAGAGGCCCACCATGGCCGCAGGAATGCTGGTGATGAAGAGGCATAGGGCAAGCCTCGCGCTGCCGTCTCGACGCAGAATGCCGCGGAATAACCCCGCGATTATCCGGACCACATCCCGGCCGTACACGGCGAGCACTGCGAATGCAGTCCCGACGTGGACTCCGAGGTCGAACGTGACCCCGGGTTCGATTCCCATGATGCTCTGAGCAAGGACTAGATGACCTGAGCTGGAAACAGGAAGGAACTCAGTTAGGCCTTGCACGATTCCTAGCATAGTTGCCTGCAGCGTAGTCATGGTTGAACCTCTCCTTCTGGTTCCGGCGGCCTCTCACCGCCGCAACGAACTGCCTGGAGAACGGAAGAACTAACAGAGCAGTCGCCAGGTTGAACAGGGTGTGCGCATTCGCCAGCTGCACGCCGGAATCAGGCGATGTGAGGCGAAGCGCCTGGCAAACCGGGCCGATGAGCGGCAGGAAGATCCCTGCGCCGACCAGGTTGAAAATGATGTTCGCCCTGGCAAGAGCCTTCGCGTCATCGCCCGCCGGAACCGATGCCAGAAGTGCAGTTATGCACGTCCCCACATTGCTGCCGATCATCATAGCCACCGCCCCGGGAAGCGCAATCAGCCCCCCCGAGGTCAGCTCCACAAGTAAGCTGCTCACTAGGGCCGAGCTCTGCACCGCTGCGGTCACCGCGACACCGGCAAAGGCCGCCAACACCGTGTTGCCAGATGCCATTGTGAGCACGAGCCTGATGGTGTTGGAATCTGCAACTGCTGAGCAGGCCTGCCCCATGAGGTCGAGGCCCAGCACCACACCGCCAAAACCCATGGCTGCCCCGCCTGCCAGACTCTGCTGCCTAGCTCGCGCCCGGAGTGCCTTGCCTCCACGCATCCGCGCGGCAGCCCGTGCCCACCCCACGAGCAGAAGCCCTGCCACTGCGGCAATCCACCCAAGCCAGGTCGGACGAAACCCCGCGATTTGCGCCGTTATGGTGGTCCCCACGTTCGCCCCAAGCACAGCCGCGAACGCCGGCGCGAGGCCCATTGCACGCGCACTCACCAGCCCCACCAGGGTAACACTCACCAGCGTGGAGCTTTGAAGCAAGGCGGTGGCGCCCGCTCCAAAAGCAAACGCGGCCGGAACCGAGGCCCCTGTCAGCACCGTCCTGGTGCGAGGGGAAAGAACCTCTCCCAATGCCCTGCTCATCCCGGTAAGCGATAACAGAAACAGGGCAAGGCCTCCCGCAAACGGAATTGCTGTAATCATCACAATACACCTCGCCGGCGGCACATTCGGTCGCAAAACCGTATGCTGCCGGCTGGCGTCCTATGCAGCGCGCCGGATCTTCTACACGTTAGGGCGCGGCATATCCACGACTGTGCCTGGCGCTAGAGACGGGTTCAGGTAATCGGCGGGGTCAGTCGACAGCACTCTTTCGATCCGCCCCCTTCCAGCGTCGGAAGGGACGATCAGGACCTGCACTCCGTCGACTGCTGCAAGCACCGGGAGAGGATCTCCACCATCAGCCACAAAAGGTGAAAGCACCTGCTCTATGGGCATCACAGTGTAGAGCATTAGTGCACCCGCCTCTTGCCCTTGCGGCCGGTGATCTTCCTTCTCGCCGCTATGAGCTCGTCTAGCTTGGCCAAAGCGCCACTCAGGCCTCCCACCGAATCGATGAGCCCGGCCTCAACGGCGGTCTCCCCTACTAGGACGGTTCCGACATCCCGGAGCAGCTCTCCTGTTCTGAACATGAGCTCACGGAACTTTTCAGCGCTGCACCGAGAGTGCTCTGATACGAACTTGATGACCCTCTCCTGCATGCGTTCAAGGTACTCGTATGTCTGCTGCGTGCCTATGACAAGCTGACCGGAGAGGCGCAACGGGTGAATGGTCATGGTAGCGGTGCTTGCGATCATCGAGTAGCTGCAGCTCACCGCGATCGGGACAGCGATCGAATGCCCGCCTCCGAGCACGATGCTGACTGAAGGCTTGGTCATCCCTGCGAGGAGTTCTGAAATAGCCAAGCCTGCCTCAACATCGCCGCCCACAGTGTTGAGGAGAATGAGAAGCCCTTCGATATCCGGGTTCTGTTCTATCGCCACCAGCTGCGGCATCACATGCTCATACTTGGTGGTCTTGTTCTGGGGAGGAAGGACCGTGTGTCCCTCGATCTGTCCAATGATGCTCAACACGTGGACGTTGCTGCGGGGCGGCGCAGGGGTTGCAGCCTCGCCGAACTCCCTGACAGCGCCAATAGCGGTCTGGGCCTCTGGAGCACCCGCCCCCGGGTCAGTCTCAGACTCCACCCTCATACAGGGCCGCACCTCCGATCCTTCGGTACGGTTAGTATGAGGGTGGACTACAGTCAAATATGTATGCCCGGGACGCAGTTGCAGGAAATCCACCATCAGGACCCGACTGCGGCCTGGGACGAGCTAGACATCGACAACCACGGGGATCACCATCGGCCTCCTGCCAGTGCGAACGAACAGGAAAGAGGCAATTGCCTGCCTGAGCTGGTCCTTAAGAGATTGCACAACAAGGC
>JAYFQW010000064.1 GCA_034926675.1 Clostridia bacterium
GGAGTGTTGGCGAATAGCCAGTTGCGGCGGCCTATCACGACCGGCCTGATCGACCGCTCCGCCCGGTTGTTGCTAAGCTCCAGCCGTCCGTCCTGCAGGAAAGCCTCGAGCCTATCCCACTGGTTGAGGCAGTAGGCCACCGCCTTGCCAAAGGCGCTCTTGGGCAGCGCCTTTGAGGACTGCTCATTGAGCCATGCCAGAAAAGCATCCAGCACAGGCCGGCTCCGCTCAAGGCGAGCATGGCGGCGTTCACCCGCGGATGCGTTCTCAAGACCGCGCTCGATGGCGAAGAGCCGGTTGCAGAACTCCAGCCCTTCCCTGGCGGCTACGTCTGCGGAGCGTTTATAGGCAGGCAAAGCCTTCAGCGCCTCGTCGAACCCACGCCGGGCATGGGCCCAACAGCCCACTAAGGCAACATCGGGCATCCCGTGGTAGCCGGAGTATCCGTCCACGTGAAGGTAGCCCTTGAAGCCTTGCAGGAACTGGCGCGGAACAGTCCCTGATCTTGTGGGCTGGTAGTCATAGAGCACGCTTGGGGGGCCATCCCTGCTTGTTCGGAATAGCCAGAGGAAGGATTGCGATTCTGCCGGCCGGCCCGGCTCATTGAGCACCTGAAGCGTGGTTTCGTCGGCATGCAGGATGTCATGCTCAAGCAGCTGCTCATGCATTCTTTCGTAGAGGGGCGCCAGCCATCTGTCAGCCGCGTAGATCATCCAGTTGGCCGGCGTCTGACGTGAGAGTTCTATCCCCATGCGGGAAAGCTGCTGCTCTTGACGGTAGAGCGGCAAGCTGTAAAGGTACTTTTGGGTCATGATGAAGGCCATGGCGGAGGGAGAAGCTATGCTCCCCTTGAGGACCGGCGCAGGCATAGGCGCCGTCACGATGGGCGTGGTGATCTCGTTCTGCTCGCACTGGCGGCAAGAATACACGTAGCGCACGTGGTTCACGACCTTGGCCTCGGCGGGGATGATCTTCAGCTCCTGGCGCACCTCGGTGCTCATCTCGTGCAGAGGGCTCCCGCAACACGAACAGACCTGCTCCTCCTTGGGCAGGCGGTATTCCACGGTTTCAACAGGCAGATCTTCCAGCATGGCCTCGCGGCGACCAACCCGCTTGCGGCGCTCGTAGGTGATCTTTTCTATGGTGGGTTCGGCCAGCAGAGGCTGCGCCTCCGACTCAGCCTCATTGAAGAGCTGCAGCTGCGTGTCATCAGAGCGTTCGCTGGAAGCGCCGAAACGACGCTGCTGGTTCAAACGGAACTGCTCTTCACGCCATTTGAGTCTGGCATGCAGTTCGGCGTTTTCCCGCCGCAGCCGATCGATCTCCTTCTCGAGATCCGTCATTAAGCTGGCATTTGCCTTTGTGTTACTCATACTTGATCTTGTCGCGCTGGCTGTTACAGAAAGCGAACAGGCAGGGAGAGAAGGGATCAAGCTCGAAGCCTTCTTTGACAAGGGCAGCCAGGCCATCGATGGACTTGCGCAGGTCAGTGCTGCCACAGGCCAGATAAACACGCTCGGCAATGGCATCGTTCAGCATAGATCGAGGGCGCGTACAATTCTAACGAGCAGCTGGGGATCGAAGTCAGGCTTCACTTCCACGGTTGCCTTGCCGATCCTGATCTCAATAGTGCTGGCGAGGGCCTCCGGTTCGCACGCTTGCACCTGCAGCCACTGTGCTGGAGCCTCGAGCTGGGTATCGGCTTCCTTGAACTTGGCGAGCCAGTAGAAGAATTGCTTCTTCCTGAAGCCATTCTTCTCGCACCACTTGGATCCGCTGAGCCCGCTGGCTCTGAATTCGGCTATCCTGGCTTTCCACTCGAGTAACCTTTCGGCCTGTGACATGAACATCTCCCCCAACATCTATGCCTTCAGGGGCGATTATCTCATGTGGTTTGGCCCTCGACTATGTGGGCACCATTTGACGCTTACGTTTGCCACGGTCCCCAATCACCCTCCCACAAACATCTTGCTTGTCGGAGTTCTGTGACTTTGCGAGGCTATCTTGTGGCATCGTTGCCGGCGCGCTTCAGCTCCGAACCGAGGCAGCCGCCCCGGACGAATTGCTCCGGAATCGGCGGACGACTGTGCGCCACGAAGGCAAACGGGCTGATAGCCTGGAGGACATGCTTAGCCGAAGATGGGGGAGGGCCCTCCGGAGCCGCCAGACAGGTGGAGGCTCCAAACCACCGCAAGCCGCTGTGGACGAAAAGCCATGGTGGTGAGCGTTGCGGAAAAGGCGAAACGAGGTTTCGTCAGGTAAGCGCCGATGGAGACGAACACAAGTGAACCGCTGATAAAGTGTCGAAAGCGTAGGGACGCCATCAAAACCGAGAGGTAGTCGTTAGCTCGGGACGAGCCTGGAAGATGCCTGTTTACTGTCCAGGTGGCGGCCGGCATGCAGGCGGCGTGAACGCGGCGCAGGCTTCGGTTAGGAACGTGGGAACCTGCCCTCCGATGCCAAGGGAGAAGTCCAAGCGGAGGACCCGCAAGGGCGAGAGTACCGATGCGGAGCGCAGGGGTTGCGTTATTCAGTTTTGGGCAATGGCCAACCGCTTTCTGGCCGGTAGTAAGCAACAAGGCGAAGAAGGCAATGCGGCAGGCGATTCACAACTGGCGCATGCACCTGAAGCCCGACAAGACTCTTGAAGATCTGGCGAGGATGCTCGATCCTATGATTAGGGGTTGGATCAACTACTATGGGCGCTTTTACAAGTCGGAACTGTACTCTGTACTCAAGCACATGAATCGAGCCTTGGTCCGGTGGGTCCGGCGGAAGTACAAGAAGCTTGCCAATCAGCGGCGGGCGACGCACTGGTTGAGGAAGGTTGCTAGGCGCGAGCAGGGGCTGTTTGTGCACTAGCAATTGGAGGTATTGCCGTAGGCTGGATAACGTGAGCCAGATGAGCTGAGAGGTTCAAGTACGGTTCTGCGAGGGCCTCGGGGTGCGATTCGCCGGGGCTACTCACCTGGGCCGGAATATGCACTGCGGTCCCATTGAAACAGAAAGGCGCCCTCATTAAAGCCTGCCTTAACAAGAGCACCGATTTCGCAGAGCTTATTAAACAATGTGGGCGTTCTCTTTAATAAGGAGGCCCCTCCATTTTGTCACACGTGTCCACGTAACCGCATGCTGAGGGCTTGATCCACTGCTGTAGATGCTTCGAAAGCCGCATCATCGTCGCATAGAATCGACAGATAGTCGCGATAGGCATATAGCTTTCCTCTCATACCCCCTGTAGTCTCCACAAGGATTCCAAGATCCTCAAAGGACCGCACCAACTTCGTGGCGGTTGGGATGCTTACACGTAGTGCTTCGGCAGCTTTCCGTATCGACGTTATCGGATTATCATATAACCACTCAAGCAAAGCCGGAGCCTGCGGCGACCTCGCGAATTCGCTGGCTACGCGACGCCGATGAGCCGCATTCAAACCCACTATCTGCCTGGCTATGCTGGTGGCATGGTTGGCGGTATCGATCACGGCTTGAAGGAAGAACCTTATCCAACCTTCAAAATCACCCGCATCCCTAACTGCCATCAAACGCTCATAGTACTCTGACCGGTATCGTTTGAGGTAGTATGAGATGTAAAGCATCGGTTTCTTTAGTGCACCCTTCTCACAAAGAACAAGAGTCACTAGAAGCCTCCCGAGACGCCCATTCCCATCAAGGAACGGATGTATCGTTTCAAACTGGTAGTGAACCAATGCCACCCTAACAAGCACCGGCATGGGAACGTCAGATTGCATGAACTTCTCCAAGTCATACAGAGCCCTTAACATGACATCGGGAGGCGGAGGCACAAATGAAGCCTTCGTGATATCGGCCCCCGAACCAATCCAGTTCTGAATCCTGCGAAACTCCCCTGGATCCCTGGCCGATCCACGGGAATCCTGCATCAGCCGCGCATGCGTCTCTTTGATGAGCCTGAGAGACAAAGGAAGCTGCGCCAAACGGCTCAACCCATAGTTGATAGCAGCAACGTAGCTGACAACCTCACCGATTTCGGCCTGAATATCTCCTTCACCGCGTTCAGCCTCGAACTTCAGAAGGTCAAGAAGCGTAGCCTGAGTTCCCTCGATTTGTGATGACATGACCGCTTCTTTGCGGACATACATGGCAAGGAATAGGTTGGGGTTGGGAGTGAACTCCGCCACACCGTCAAGCCTTCCAAGCGCGATGTCAGCCTCAGAGAGAAGGTTGATAGTGTCGCCGTTCAATTCCAATGGCGGATCAGGCGGAAGTGCCGCCGGGATAAACATGCGGTATCCTCGACCAGCATCTTCATAGCTGCCGGCTCTGCCTGGAACGTGCTTCATGTGGAACGCCACCTCCTGTATCCCGCCTCCCACTGCAAAGGCTATGTTCGCTGGGCCCTCTTCATTGTCCTTCAAGCAATTCGCACACTTCTCCGTCATTCAACAAGACACACGTTGGGTAGTCGCTCCACAAAGCGCTCCGCGTGTTCAGTGTGGATGGGCGCCACTCTTCCAGGGCGCAGCTTCCCCACGAAGCCCTCGATATCCGACCACGCGCAGTGACCGCTGGTATGAAGATAGATTGGCTTCGCACCCTACTTTTCGCACAATGGACGAATGTATCTGTCATCAGTCGGTCACCGGCGAGGAACACACCAAGGCCGTCTGCAAAGTCGTAACGAGAAAGCGATTCGGGAAGTGCCTCATGCTGGACGCCAGGGACTTCCCCCGCATCGATCAGAATAAGGTGAGGAAGGAAGCGCGGCTTGAAGGCAAATACCTCCTGAGAACCTCCGACGATACGCTGTCGCCGGAAGACGTGGCCTTGGGCTACAAGCAACTGCTAGAAGTGGAAGACGCCTTTCGCACTCTCAAGTCCACGCTTGATCTGCGGCCGATGTACCCCATGTTCAGCACCCTTGGGCGTTCAATCGCTCGGTTTTCGCTGCAGCCCTGAGCTCGTTAGGTACTTTGTACTGGGGCATTGCCTTGGCATCGCGGAAGGCAACGTCTCGCATGCCGTTTACAGCCGCTGATGCGGCGC
>JAYFQW010000065.1 GCA_034926675.1 Clostridia bacterium
GACAGGACTGTCACATGCTATCTCGTCCTGAACGGAAAATACCTGGCCAAGATGGTACAGGAGAACTCGGATCCTGCTCAGACCTACTTCCTGCACACCGACATGGTGGGCTCCATAAGAGCGATCACCGACTCCGCGGGCCAGGTCGTGGCTCGGTTCGAGTACGAACCGTTCGGCCTGCTTACGATGTCCACCGGCCCGATGGCTTCCAGGGCGCACAGGTTCACGGGCAAGCCCGAGGACGGTGCTACGGAGCTCTACTACTTCGGGGCGAGGCACTACGACCCCGAGATTGGGAGGTTCATCAGCAGAAACCCGGTACGGCAGGGGCTGAACTGGTACGCCTACGCCGGCAACAGCCCACTGAGGTTCATTGACCCTGATGGGCAGGCTTTGCGGAATGCACTTCGAGGGATCATGATCCATCAGGCGATATATGGGATCATTGAAGTGGAGTACTTCGGCAGGGCAGTGAAATGCAACACTTCCGTCGGGAAGATACTCCTGGAGCATTTCGGCTTGGAGGGGAAAGGAAATCGTACTCGTCCCGATATTGTCATAACGGAGGGCGGCGTGTCCTATGTATATGAGATCAAACCCGAATCATGGCTAGAACACCATCAAATAGGAGGCTCGGGCGACCAGCTCAACGGCTACGTCAAAGCCCTCAACCGAGACGGCTGCGCTGTCGTAGGCGATGACTCCAGGATCCAACATGCGCTCAAGCTCGTTGAAGAAGCGCTTGGAATGAGGTGTAGGTTCGACAGAGGGTACATCTTCTATGGATGGAAGGAGGGACTAAGAGTTCTGTCCATAGAGGAAGCTCGTGAGTGGGCACGCAGCAGGCTCACGAACGAACAACTCGCTCTGATCGAATTGGCATTGGTTGCGGCCGTAGCAGCCGGGGTGGCTCAGCACGGCGGGGGAGGAGGCGCCAGACTGACAGAGCAGATGATGTAGCAGCCTAGGACGCGCGCAAGGGAGTGTGCATATGGAATTCGCAAAGCGACGGGCCAAGCTGAACGCAAGGCCGTTATGCAGAGGCTATCAGTGGGCGTTCAACTACTATTGTTTCCTGCTATTGGGCGATGTCCTGGCCGTGCAGCCCTTGGGAGGGAAGAAGACCGACTTTGTGAGCGTTCACGACGGTAGAGTCATTGACCAGCTCGAAGGAGAGGCAATAGCCAGGCTCGGGCCGAACGCGATATTGTTGAGAGTCAGCGAGGAGGATGTCTATCTGGCATCGTATCAGGAAGGCTGTGTCCGCCGGATTCCGCTCAAGCTCGAGCCTGGGCACGTCTGCGACGGAGGCTACGGGAGCGATGCTGGGGTGTTCGCCATCAATGTTTTCGACAAATCCCAGCCGGGCGAGTGGCAGCTATATACCCTACTGATCGACATGGCCGGCGAGGCTGTATCGGTGGTATTCCGTTCCAACGAGATCATCTGCACAGAGGCCATGTCCTCCGACGGCAGGTATGTCCTGGCAATTGTGAAACTGGGCAGGACATACGAAGGAAGGGTCTATGATTGCGCGCAGAATCCGCCCAAGATGATATTCCGCGGCAGACGGGGCGACCTCTACCCGAGCATATGGTTGCCGGGCTCGGAAACGCGCAGGTTCGCGGCAAAGCGCAACTGGACTGATTGCGGTTTCGACGGGTTCATCTACGACATCGACTCTGGGGACAGAAGTGCCCTCCTGTCAGGCGCGCCTATATCAGCGTGGGGAGCGCTCAGCCCAGACGGGAGACTGCTGCCGCTGTGGCCGCAGTCTCCCAAGGACAAACGTGGGGCCGTGGTGATGCGATGTGAGACCGGAGAGATGATGCACACCGGCATCATCCACGAGGGGGGATCCTACGTCCCATTCGTCTGGACTCCGTCTTCCCAAAGGGCCCTCATCCAACATCGCCAGGACTGGTATGACCCTTCAGGCTGGCCTCCTCCGGAAGTGTCAAGCGAAGCCCTGTCAGTCATGGATCTGGGCACGATGGAGATAACACAGCTTGATCTGGACGTCCCGGTGGGAAAAGCCAGAGCATGGGTGGACGAAAACAGATTCGTGTTCATCGGCGGGTTCATGGGGTATGGAAGATCGGAGCGATATGGGGGGCTAGAGGCGCTCAGCGATGATCACATATACCTTGCCGATTTGTCGGAAGCGGTACCGACTTAGTTGATAGGAGGAGGCGCGCGACGGTGAGCGAGTTCAGTGAAAGCTACCATCTCAGAGCCGACCGGCAGGAGTCCGGCGTTGCATTGCTCAAGAAGGCCGGATGCAGAGGGTTCGTCTTTCCCGCTGCCAACGGCTGGGTAACGGTACTGCCGGAATCGGAGC
>JAYFQW010000066.1 GCA_034926675.1 Clostridia bacterium
TAGGCCAATGCGGAGCGCCGCGGCCCGCGCAGACACATACGGGGGTATCTCATCGGGGGCCATCACAGACGGCAGTCCGCTGATCGGGCCTATGCCCTTCAAGACGCAGATTGCCATGTGGGCGCTATTTGACGCTTACGACATTGACAGCCTGCGGGCCCGGAATCTTGAGAACCACGGAGCCGCGTCAGCGGCTGTAAACGACGTGCGAGACGTTGCCTTCCGCCATGCCAAGGCAATGTGCCCCAGGTGCAGAGTACCTAACGAGCTCAGGGCGGCAGCGAAAGCGGACGAGCCTTCCTTCAGCAGTCTCGATTGACTTGAGGGCAAACGGTTGAAGATCAAGGACGCTTACTTTGCTTCACCCGTTCAATTCCCTTTGAACCTCCGGTCGCTCAATACCATGATCTCCGACCGGGCATTCCGATAGACGAGGCAGGAAAACAAGAGCCGCCAACGTCCCGCCGCATTTGGCTGTTCAGGACATGGCGGCAGTGTATGTGGCACATCTCGCCTCGGCTAACCGCCTGGCGACATGATGAGCACTTCCCTGATGTAATCGCCAGGCTCCACCCTGGACTCGAACGCGAAATGAATGTCCTTATACTTGCAGTCAAGCCACAGTTTCAACTGGTCGTCGTAGTGCGGGCTTGTCGGATCCTCGGATTGCCCGCCAGGATACACAGCCCACGACTTCACCGGGTCGGTCAAGCTCACTATCATTCGCCAGCTGGGGCCGTGAACAGCAGGCTCGGCTCCTCCAGCCACGTTGGGGCATCTTCCGCCTCCGCCTGATGAGTACGGGCCGCGCCCCAGCTCCTTCTTCTCCAGAAGAGACGGCACAGTTCTATGATGCACCTCTCCCGCAGATGCGTCCGGCGGAGTAGTGCTCGGTCTTTCCAGAGTAGCTGCCATGGCGCCCTTCCAACCAGCTGATGAAAGCTGAATGCCGTCCAGAGAGAAGTGCTTGAGGTCCGACAAACCGGACCATGTCCACCATGGCTCGAACAGGTTCTTGAAGCAGCATGCCTGGAAGGCATCCCAGATGGCCGGGGCGGCCTGGTCCTTACTCATCGCCTTAAGGTCTCTCACACTCCCTCCACGCATTTTCGGCGCCTCTGAGTCAGAAGTTGCACGCCGTCTCTGCGAAAATCAGCGTCTTCGTCCATCCCCGTCTGGTGGAGAATGCGCAGGAGTGATACATTTCTCTTGGCAGCTGCCACCGTGGTTACGCCCTCGGACTGTATTGCACTACACCCGGAGAAAACCACATAGCGGCTGTCCTTGTTAATACGTCCAGGATCCTTCCTCTGGATTTACATCACTACTTAAGAGACCAACTGGACACAAGGCCCCGCCAAACCGCCAGCATCTGCTGTTCGCCGCCTGGGAGGATCTCCGCTTTCTGAAAGCGCCTGTTGTGGAGCACGGGATGGAGCATGCGTCTCGGCACGATGCGCAGGCTTCAAGCACGTTCTTATGTGAGGCAACATGTGGATTGCAGGGCTGCACGACTCCTGGTGCTGAGCGTCAACACTGGATGTCCGAGGAGGAATCTGAGGGGCTTGTGGCAAAAGGCGCAGTGCTGATCGGAACGTACTGACTGAGAGAATCATTCGCATATGAACATAGGGTTCATGGAGAGCAGCGCCATTTCGTGCACGCTTTGTGGGCAACAGCAAGCAATCGGAGGTGATCAAGCAGCTCACAAAGCTCCCACAGTACATTATGATAAGCAGCAGACATGGCAGAACATGGGCTGGCCACGGCAGAAGCTGTTCCTCGCGAATCTAGACCATGGGTGCAGATGCCCGCGGTTGGTCTCACGAAGGAGTGCCCGTTGAATGCTCGAGAAGCGAACAGCGCTCGCTGTGGCGCTTAGCGCTGCCCTAGTGTTGATTCTTTGCCCGGCGTCGATGGCGTCATGCGCGCGGAGGAATTTGGATCACAGGAAAATCTCCCTATCCGAGCTAGTGGAATACTCGACTGTGGCCATGAGCCAGGCTGTGCTGACTCTCCGGAGGCAACTGGACGCGTACGAGAACCTGACGTTTCAGTTCGCGGTCAATCCAGACCTAAATGCGCTCCTCGCTGATTACGCAGGTGGCGGAGACGCGAACCAGCTAGCTATTGCCAACCGCACTTTCTCGAACTACCTGGAGAGCTGGACGTTCGGCGATCAAGCCGTGTATGACGCGCTTTTCTTGGGTGAAGCCAATCGAGCGCGCAAGGCTCTGACCATGAGCGAGACGCTGCCTGCCGAGTTCATAGGATCATTCCGGGATTCGCAGGTTCACGATGCTATTGTCAAGGCCGACGGCAAGCCTGTCTGGTTCGCTAATGTACAGGTCACCTCCATGGGATCAAGCTTCGTCGTATTGGGCAGACGACTCAAGTATTTCTCGTCCGGCAGGCCCCTCGGCGTTTTCGCCATACTGATCAGGCCGGAGTGTATTTGTCGCCTGATTGCCGACTACCTGGCTGAGAACTACTACTTTTCCGTGGGAACGGTTAGGTCCAGTTACCTCCTGATTATGGACGGCAGAGGACGGCTCATCTCCATTCCGCCCAACGAGGCAGACGGGCCCACAACCGAAGCCAATGCTCGCTGGGCACTGGCATGTACGTCACAGCTCCGGAAGACACTGCCCGGTTGCGCGAACAGTGGTTATTTCACTACTACACTGGGCGATCACGATGTTGTGGTCATGTATTCGTCTGTCGAAGGCACCGACTGGCACGTGTTCGTGCCGATTTTGCCTCGTAGGCGACAATTCGCGCCGCCTTTAACGTACGTCGCGCACGACCCGTGGGCTGTGGCGACCGGGGCGGCCGCGGCAGGTTTGGTGCAGATCACCATCATCATCATCCAACGCACGCACAAACGCCGAGCAGGTGCGCCTGCTGGCTGTATAGCGGACGCACCTCTCACTTCTGGTGGGGGCACGTATGCGAAGCTGCCGGAGTCAACCGGCTCCGAGGCTCATGCTCCCAAAGCTCAGGCAAAGCCTGCCTGGCTCTACATGCTGACGCCAAGAGAGAAGGCGATACTGTTCCTGCTCTCTCAAGGTCATTCCAACCGCGAAATAGCTGAACGCATGTGCCTTGCTGAACAGACTGTAAAGAACCACCTGAGCGTGATGTATGACAAGCTCGGAGTGCGCGACCGTACTCAGGCATCGCTAATGGCCGTTGGGGTCGTGCTCTCCGACGAAGAGATGGACTTGCCGGAGAAGTGAGTCCGCCCCGACCACTCCCCTTCAACTCACAACTGCTAGCCCCCCGATGCCTCAAATGCAGGCAACGTACATTGGTACCAACCCGAAGAAGCGCACGTTGACGCCGCGGCTAGCGGGTCTCGCAGGCAGCCTGCCCTTGGTTCACAGTGAATTCAGACATCACGCAAGGATTATAGTACGGTTCTCCCAGTACTATAGTAATTATTTGTAGGGTTTTACGGGAAGCACTAAATTAGCCAAGAGATGTGTCGATCTCTCCGACGGAGAGCCTTGAAGGGGGCAGGCTCGCTGATGGCGTTCTTGGCACAATGAGTTTGTAAGGGAGGGCAGCGTGTCGGCCGTGTTGGCTTTGCCGATGGCTGACGCCGGTTATCATGAAGTGGTTGATGAATATCAAAATCAGGTCGAAGCTCATGTTGTTGATAGTGCTATTGCTGCTGGCCATGGGGGGGCTGGGTTGGTTCTCGATCACTCGAATCGACCTACTCACTCACGACATTGCAGCAATGGGCACAAATCTTCTTCCTAGGACTCAAGACGTCCTCAATGCCAAGTACTATGCAGCCAGCCTCAGGAGGAATACACTCCAACACATCCTGTCAGAGACTCGTGAAGAAATGGATACGTACCAATCCAGAATAGAAGACGACGCAAAGCGATATGAAAGCAACATGGCAAGCCTAAGTCAGCTCCTTACTACCGAGGCCGGGAGGCAGACGTACTCTTCGCTTGAGAGTACATGGAGGGAGTACCACAATATCACGAACGAGATTGTATCGCTTTCTGAGCGCGGCATAACCGGGGACGCGAAGTCTTTGGTGCGTGGCAGGGCCCGCGAACTTGGGGAATCCATAAAGCAGACTCTCGATGAACTCATTGGGCTCATAAACGACAACTGCGATGCTGTTCTCGCCGCAGCCCAGGCCAACGCTGCCAGAAGTCGAACCACTGTGCTCATTGTCATACTGGCGCTGGCTGCAATAGGAACCCTTCTTGGACTCTACTTGGCCAGAATCATTACATCTCCTCTCCGAGGTCTGGTCGACGTGGCCGAGCGTGTTGCCCAGGGCGACCTCACCTCCAGCCCCGAGGTTCGTTCTCGTGATGAAGTAGGTCTTCTCGCCCACGCTCTGGGTCAGATGGTGGCCAACCTCAGGAACATAATCGGAAACACCACTGCTACTGCTCGCGACGTTGCAGCCGCAAGTGAGCAGTTGGCGGCTGGGGCAGAGCAGGCAGCCAGTGCCGTCAATCAGATATCCACTACCGTTCAGCAACTGGCGGCGGGCGCCGGCGAGCAGTCTAGCAGCGCTGCCACCACGGCCGAGGCTGTGGAGCGCCTCAGCGCCAACATCGATCATGTATCCAAGGGCACTGATTCTCAGAAGGTCGAGATCGGCAAAGCTGGAAGGCTAGTGCTCGAGACGAGCTCGTCGCTTGATGACACCATGGCTGTTCTCTCGAACATGAGGTCTGTGGCCCAGCAGAATGCAGACGTGTCCACAAAAGGCAAGGAGTCGGTTGGTTCTGTGATGGCGAATATACAGCGCATCAGTGAAAAGACTTCAGTCGCCACAGATCAGATACGCGAACTCGACAGCCACTCTCAGGAGATCAGCAAGATCGTTGAAGTCATAAACGACATTGCGGATGAAACGAATCTGTTGGCTTTGAACGCCGCCATTGAGGCGGCGCGCGCAGGCGAACATGGCAGGGGTTTCGCAGTAGTCGCCGATGAGGTGCGCAAGCTGGCCGAGCGGTCGTCAAGCGAAACCAAGGCCATAGAAGAGCTTATCGAACGAGTGGGCAGGGCAACCGAGAGCACGGTGGCCACTATCGAATCGCAGCAAGAGGAAGTCAGGCAGGGCAGGGAATTATCCAGTCAGGCAGAGGCGATTCTGAACGAGATAAACTCAACGGCCCTCAGATCCGTGGAGGAGATAGCGCGATTGGTCCAGTCGTCGACTCAACTGCAGCAGGCCAGTGAAGAGGCCGAAGAAGCTATCCGCGATGTGACTTCCGTCGCTGAGGCCAACGCTGCCGCTGTAACAGACATGACCGAAAGAATGGGCGAAGTGAAACGAGCCAGCGAAAACGTGGCCGCCATATCCGGAGAGACGGCTGCCGCGGTTGAAGAGGTGTCGGCTTCGACGGAAGAAGTGAACGCTTCGGTGGAGGAGATATCCACTTCTGCAAAGGCACTTGCAGACACGGCGGCGCGGCTTCAGACCATTGCGGCCGGCTTCCGGCTTTGAGCAATACGGCATCAGTCGATGCATGACCATTGGTTGGGCTCAGAGGCTTTCCAAGGACAGCTTGGGAAGTGTTAGTGTTGAGACGAAGCATCAAGCCTTATCGGCGCCGAGGTACGCAGTTCGACCACGATCGGGTTGTAGCTTCTGTCGATGCTGAAGAGGCCCTGCGCCTTGGCTAGCCGACCTCTACGCAACAGGCGCCTGCCTGCACCGTGCGCGATATGAGCAGGGCACGAAGGCAGGCGCTTTCCCTAGTTGCGGTTGGAGTCGGTCCCCTCTCGTTAGTGTCTTAGGTAGTGGTGTAAATCCAGCGGGAGGAGATTAGCGAGGATCGACTCCGAGGGGAATCGCAGAAGCGATTTACACCACTTGACAAGACGTGACCTTCCCCCGCCGTGGACACACAGGGAACATAAGCAACGAGGACCTGTTGGCTGAGATCTCTGAGTATCTCAAGGCCAGGATGAGCGATGAGCGACTGCTGTTGCTGGACCTCAAGTAAGCGCAAGCAATCGCCCGCTTGGCATCGTCCCAGTCGCGTGAGGGCATTCCTCGCCCGGTCGGGACGGGCCTTCCCTGGTCTTCCTCCAGTCTCACCCTGTCGGCCATGGAAAGAACGACTGAAACTGCCTGATGACTTGGCAGCATCCTGCGACTCAGATCACCGCGCCGCGTTCCTGAAGTCGCTGCTGGAGATGCACGATATCGATGTCGTGCGCCGTTCGTGCGTTCGTAGCGCACAAGCCGGCCGCGGTCCCGACCGCTTCCCCAAGCGCCATGCACGTTGGGGTGACTCGTGTCGCGCCGAGGGCTTCGTGACTCACCGATATGGCCCTTCCTGTAACAAATAGGTTATCGAGTCTCTCGGCGATCAAGCAACGGAAGGGCACACTGTATCCTGCCGAGGGAATGCCGCCGTCAGTTGAGAGTCCAGATCCTGCGGGATCGTGAATATCTATAGGGTATCCTCCGCGGCATACACTGTCGGGAAACGCTCTCCCTGACAGCACGTCGTCTCTTGTAAGCGTGTAGCATCCCACAAGCCTTCTGGTCTCGCGCACGCCAATCTGCGCGGCGGTATTGAGCAGATGCGAATCGCTAAACCCGGGCACATGGCGCTGAAGGAAACGCGCGATCAGCTCGACCTGTCTGCGTCCTTCTGTTTCTGCCCGAGTCATGTCCCAGGGATCTGTGCCGCAGCGACCCAACACGCGTGAGGTGTTCACGTGAACCTCTCCGGGCCGAATGCCCGTAAAGAACAGCACTCTGTCGCGGGGGATCGTCTTGGGACCATATTCTCGCCACAACGAGAAGAAACCTGATACTCCGGTCAAAGGCATCGCTGTCAACTCACCAATGAGACTGGTCTTGTGGAATTCTTCAGGGTTCGCCTGCATGTACTCTGCTATGTCACGTATCCGGACGCCTCCCATGCGGAAATTCATCGTCATCGGCTGCGTGAGGCCATCCACGTGCCTGCCCACCTCAAGCGGGACTCCCGCAAGGTACGCCAAGTCACCGTCCCCGCTGGCGTCCACGAACATCGCGCCTTCCACTGTCAGCCTCCTGCATCCAGAGAGCGCCTCCAGAGCGCCGATCCGCCCTTTGTGGACCAACGCGCCCATCACTGCTGAGTGCAACAGCGTATCAACATCGCTCTCCGCCAGCATTCGGTCGGCAAGAGCGCGCAGCGCCTCCGCGTCGAACGGGGTCACTGAGTATGTCCATCCTGTCGTGTCGCGAAGATGACCCGGGCTAGCGCCCATCTCCACTAGACGGTCGACGATAGCCTGAGCCAGTCCCCGGACACACTGATCACCTGAGGAGGTGTGAAACCCCTGCCACGGGTAAACCCCTGCCGCGGTAGACAGCCCCCCGAGAAAGCCGTAGCGTTCAATCAGAAGAGTCTTTGCTCCTTCGCGGGCGGCGGCCAACGCTGCGGCTATTCCAGACGGCCCGCCGCCCACGACCACTACATCGTATCTGCAGTCGCTGCCGCCGCCCATTTCGCGTCTCACCTTACCTCTAGTGCAGCTAGAGCATCGTCTATGGCCTTTCGGAATTGCATGGCGGCATCGCGTATCCCCTCGGTTGTGTATCCTGTTGCCACTACCCCAATCATGACGCCCTTCACTCCGCATTTGATCAGCGCTGGTATGTCGCCGGGCACAAGCAATCGCTGACTTGGCACTATGACAGGCTTGCGGGATGCCTTGGCTACCAGCTTGAGCGCGACCAGATCGTCAACTGACAGACGCTGACCGTACCCGTCATGCGGCACAATGTCCGCCTCTACGGCATCGAAGGGCAGCGACGAAAGCTCGGTGACGGCCTCCGCTGAGTGCATGCGTGTAACGGCGCACATCTTGCCAATTGACTCAACCCGCAGAATGTCCGTTGAGAAATTGGACGCGAAGTTATCGATGAACAGGAAACCCAGTTCCTTCATCGTCCTGATCTCTTCAGAAGTCATATTCAGCCCAGCGCCCGGAACGATGCCGACAGGGATTCTGAGAGTGCCGATCATGGTGGAGAAGACGTCCCTGTAGTCGTCGAGAGGCCCAAAAGACCTCCCGCTGGCATCGTGAGTGACTGATGTGTGGACCTTAACGCAGTCGGCGCCGCCATCGCGGGCAGCCTCGGCATTCTCAATGGTGTTTTCAACTAGACTGACCATCAAGACAAACGACCGTTCTTGGAGCATCTTGGCGAATTGGTTCATCTGGCGACAAACCTCCTCAATCGGCGTCCACACACTGCATGTCGGCGCCGTCCTTGCCCGACCGAGCAAAGGCCACCGCCCCATTCTGAATCACGAGAAGAGGAGCACGCAGAGTCCGTATGTCCTCAAGCGGATTGCCCCTGACAGCTATCAGATCAGCAACCATGCCCGCGCGCACTTGCCCCAGCTCATCGCCGCGACCCATCCATCGAGCAACATTGACGGTCGCGGCCTGTACGGCCTCCGCCGGCGGAAGACCCATTTCGACAAGGCACTCGATCTCCTCGCTGACCTTGCCGTGGGGCATGAAGGGAATCCCGCTGTCGGTGCCAGCCAAAATCGTAACCCCTTCCCTTATCGCCCATCGCGTCACATCGCGTCTCCGATTCACTCGCTCGGCTAGATCCTCGGACACCTTGGATCCGAGCCTAGCTAGAGCGCGAGATGCAGGAGCTAAGGTGGGGACAAGCGCCACACCGCGATCCGCGAGCATGCTCACCTGTTCTTCAGTGGCATAACTGCCGTGCTCAATGCTATCCGCGCCACGCTCAATCGCCATGCCAATACCTTCCGTGGAATGCGTGTGGCACGCTACCTTCTTCCCTGATCCGTGAGCTGTCGAGACGGCACAACCCAGTTCATCCGAGGTGAACTGACAATCATGGGGTCTGCTTCCTTTCGTCAGACTGCCCCCCGACACCATCACCTTGACGAAATCCACTCCGTCTTGCAGTAGTGCTTGCACCGCTCTCTCGATCTCTGCATTGCCATCTGTTTCCACACCGATGTAGTGACCGTGTCCACCCTTTGTTGTGACAACTGAACCGCTGGTGAATATGCGGGGACCCATGATCAATCTACGCGCCTGCAGATCTCGAAGAAGACCGCCGAGCGCTGTTGGGCAACCCGCGTCCCTTACGGTAGTCACTCCAAACACTAGAGAACGGGTCAGGCTGGCAAGGCATTTCCTGAACGTCGTCGATGGAGGGTCCGTCAGGTAGTCGTCCAGCGCACTCTGATCTCCAGTCATGCACACGTGAACGTGGGCATCGATCAGCCCGGGCATCACCGTAAGGCCGCCGAGATCGATGGAGCGCGCATCTCGCGCAATGGTCGCCGCGGACGGGCCAACCTCCACAATAACACCTGATTCCATAGTCACACTGCAGCCATCGATGAGCCTGCCGACACAGACGTCCAGCACAGAGCAATTAACGACCTGCAGACGATCACGTCCAGCACCCACTGCTCATTGCCTCCTCCTGATATCAAAAGCGTTCGTATTCCATGTAGAGCCCCGCCACTGACTGGCCTTCTCTCACGCGCTGTCGTATCTCTTTCTCCGTGTTGACAATGGCCTCCGCTTCAAGAAGCACGTCTACGACCAGCTCGCGAGGCACGACCACGATCCCATCGTCGTCGCCGACGATGAAATCGCCGGGCGTTATGAGAACGCCTCCCGCCTCAATAGGGCATTGATAATCGATCAGATTCCATCTGCCAGAAGCGTCGCGAGGAGAACGGAAACGATAGTAAATCGGGAATCCAAGCGCCCGAATCGATGCAGTGTCCCTGACGCCGCCGTCTACGACAGCGCCGCGGCATTTGCGGTACATCGCTGCATTTGTCAGCAGTTCTCCCCAGTGACCGGTTATGGGGTCTCCCGAAGTGCCCATGACCACCACACTGAACGGCGCCAGTTGATCAACGGCTTGCGGCGACTTTCTGAGAGACTTGTCGGTGGTGCGGTTAGGGCCGCCGAACATGGTGAATGCGGGCCCGGCGAGCTTCGTACCGCAATTGAGCGGCTGAAGACCGCTGTCCAGCGCTTGATGCCAGTAACCTGCGGCATCAAGCGCATCAGAGACCGCGGCAACGTACACCTGTTCGTATCGTCTGCAGAGCTCCTCAACCCCTATCGCTTCCATCAATCTCACTCCTGTCTAGCATGTTTCGAAACGCGTCTGCATGGCGGAACAGGTTAGGCGCGCCTCCGGTATGCACAAACAATACGTTAGCGCCGCGCTGAATCTCGCCTTTCCTGACAGCCGCCATCAGTGCAGCCATGGCTTTACCTGTGTATATTGGGTCAAGGAAAATGCCTTCCGTTCGCGCGACCAGCTTCACTGCTTCCAACGATTCAGGGCTCGGGATTCCATGCCCGGCGCCGATGAATGAGTCGGTCACGCGCACACTCTCCCGGGGCACGCGCACTTCGAGATCGACGAGCTGTGCCGCCCTCTCAGTGAAATCGTAGATCCTGTCTGTAAGGTTGCTCGCCGGCTCGCAGACGCTGACCCCCGTTACAGTGCATGGCATTTGCGCGTCAGCGAAGGCCAATAGCATCCCCGCCATTGTCCCGCCCGAACCAACGGCCACAAACGCGTGGTCAAAGACGACTTGCTCAGATCTCGCCTGCGCGATCAGTTCTCGCGTTCCATCGATATACCCCACAGTCGCAAGCGGGCCTGAGAATGTTCCCAGGTGTATCAGGTAAGGTGTGTGTCCTCTGCGCTCTAGATCCGCGGCATACTCCGTCATCGCCTGGATCGTAGACTCCGAATACGGGTCGGCGGTGTTGACCGCATGGACCTCGGCTCCCGCCAGTTGATAGCAAAGAGCGTTCCCCGTCAGCTCCTCGTTCGCCTTCGCCCTCACGAAAAACACAGGGTTCAAGCCGAGCCGTCGGCATGCGGCAGCAGTAATCCGCAGAAAATTCGATTGCACGGCGGCCGTGGTTATTACGGTGTCGGCCCCACGCGATAGGGCGTCGCCCAACAGGTACTCAAGCTTCCTGAGCTTATTGCCTCCAAAACCGACACCTGTCAAGTCGTCTCTCTTGAAAAACACCCTGGGGCCCCCCAGCGCTCTGCTCAGATGAGGCTCCTCCTCAAGCGGAGTCGTCGGTATCCCAAGGTCAACCCAGGGCTGTCCTAGATGATTCATGCTCGGCTTCCTCCCGCTTCATACTTCAGCTCGGTCGCCCAAGTTGAACCACGCGGTCTTTGAGCGGCTGTATGTCCTGAGCATAGCCTCCATCCCGTTCTCTAGGCCAAGGCCGCTCATCTTGAAACCTCCGGCTGGAATCGCCGGATGGCTCAGGTTGATGCAGTTGACCCATACCAGCCCGGCTTCGAAGCCCCTGACAAAGAAGTGAGCTCGCTCGATGCCCTTCGTCCAGACCGATGCGCCAAGACCGTACCTGACATCGTTGGCTGTGCGCAGAACTTCGTCTTCGGACGAGAAGCGGAATATGCACAGCACAGGGCCGAAGATCTCGTCCTGTGCAAGCGATGAACTGTGATCGACATCAGTGAAGATAGTGGGCGTCATGTAGGCGCCGCGCGCAAGCGCAGGAGTTTCGGGGGGCCCGCCGCCGATCAGCAGCGTCGCGCCTTCCTTGCGGCCTTTGGCTATGTACTCCAGCACCGAGGCGCGCTGCCTGAGCGAGATCATCGGACCGATCTGCGTATTCATGTCGGTCGGGTCTCCTACCCTGAGCTCGCGGACATGGGCCAGGAGTAGGTCGATGAAGCGATCAGCTATCTTCTCGTGCAGGAATAGCCTGGCAGCAGCGGTGCATATCTGTCCCTGTCTGCGGAATGCGCTGAACGACACGGCCTTGGCTGCCGCTTCGATATCGGCGTCTTCGAACACCACCACCGGCGTCTTGCCGCCCAATTCCATGTTGCATTCCTTCATGTTCTCAGCTGCGCACTGCAGTATCTGCTGCCCGGTCTCAACACTGCCAGTGAAGCAAAGTTTGTCCACCCCCGGATGGGACGCAAGCTTCATGCCGACATCCGAACCCGGTCCCGGTATCACGTTGAGGACTCCCTCAGGGAGGCCTGCATCCGCGCAAACTTTGGCAAGCATCAGAGCCGATAGAGGAGATTCGCTTGCGGGCTTGAGCACTACAGTGTTGCCGCACGCCAGCGCAGGCGCCACACTGATTACCGCATTGGCCAGCGGCGCATTCCACGGTGTGATTGCAGCGACTACGCCAAACGGTTCGCGAAAGGTAAGGCTCATGTATTTGGGATCGATCGGCACCGTGTTCCCGTACAGCTTGTCAATCACGCTGGCAGAGTATTCGAACAGAGCCGCGGAGCGCGCCACATCGTGCTGCTTGGTCTCAACATACGGAATGCCGGCATCCAGGGTGTCGAGCATGGCGAGCTCGTCGTTGTGGTTCCGCAGGGCCTGCGCGATGCCGCGGAGCACACTCGCCCTCTGTTCCGCTTTCATGAACCGCCATCGGGAGCAGGCGCTTCGGGCGGCTTCAACCGCGGCATCCACATCAGTTCCATCGCACTTCTCCACATCTGCAATGGCCTCGCCAGTCGATGGGTTAATTGTTGTGAAAGTATCGCCCGAATGCGCTCTTCGAAAACCGCCGCCGATGAATGGTCTGCTAAACTCAATCATATGTCTGCCTCCATATGCCTGGCCCTCAATCGCCGATCGATCTGACCAGCTCTTCGCTGAACGAATCGGCGGCTATCTCTCGGAGGGCCGGAATCGTAACCTTTCGCCGGAAGGGCCCGACGATCACAGTGGCGTTAGCCCAACCTGAACAATCGAGCCAGCCCCCGGCATATAGATGGTGAAACAGCTCGTGCGCCAGAACATGCCCCATGCTAGTCGGCACTTCGCCCGGACCGGTCGATGGCTCCAGGTTTCCTGGGTACACTGTCACACACCCGCCGCCGCAACGACAGTCTGGCGGTTGTGCATCATAGTGGGCAACTACACGCTCCCCCGCAAGATACGGAAGCTCCGTCGACCGGCGAATGCCCAGGCCGAACAGCTCGTAGAGCCTGAAAATGGGGCATGGAATACCGCGCCGGCTCATCGACGACGACGCTCCGTCTGAAATCGACGCTTCTCCGCGATTCGAGTCGGGTTCACACGAGAGCCCTGCGACCCTTCTGGCACACAGCAACCCGGCGTCCTGCGCGTTTCTGATTGCTGACTCCCTTTCTTCATCTGTCAACAGGGCCCCCCACACATCCTTACCGATGAGCGTATTGGGATCCCGCAAGTAGGCCACCTGATTCCCTCCCTGGGGCAACGCCGACGCTACTGTCGTGGGCTAATCAGAAAAACATCAGTCCAGAGCATACCGCGCTTACAGCAGCCACTGCCCACAAGTACGGCAGCAGTTTCTTCGTGACTTGGTTCACGTCGACGCCCACGAAGCTCGCAGTCCACACGTTCTGCGTGTTGGTGGGATCGCCTGCCACTTGCATGCGCTCCATCGCGAGAAACGCCCCCATCGTTGCCGTTGGGCTAAGCGAACCGGTCCCGATTATCACGGCTGCAAGGCCACTGCCCAGTCCGAATAGGTTAAGAGGGCCTCGGTACAGAGCAAGCGGCGCCAGTATTGCAAAGAAAAGAATGTAGCCCATCAGAGTGCTGGGTATGACAGCCTTGAGGAAACCCGCCAGCCCGGCAGTGACCACTGGATGCATCACTGTCTTGAGAAGTATGCCTATCACGATCAAGAGAAGCACAGCGGGCGCCGCATTCTCGACTCCTTCATACGCTGTGCGAACCAACACGTCAAGGGGCGCTTTGGGCCTGGTGGCAACGACCGCGTACACAATCCCTGTGAGCAAAGCGGGCGTGATAGGCCACTTGAACGCCATGACGAGAATGAGCGGCAAGATGGGAGTGAGCACTGCGTAGAAGCGGACGCGCACTGGCGGCTTGCCGACGCTGGCTTCCGCTTGCGCAGGCGGCGTCGAGAAATAGGAACGGTTGCCGGTCTTGCGCAGTTCGATCAGGATGAATAGCACCGTTGCGCAGGCCGTCAGGCCCACCAGCACGAATGCAAAACCCTTCACCTGATCCAGTGGCACTCCCGTGAGTGCCGAGAAGTAAGCCCAGTTCTGGATGTTGACTGGGAGGCCGGTCGCGCATCCCAGCAGGAGCACGCACCCTGACTCAAGCGGAGGGACACCCACTGAGGTAAGGATGGGAAGCACTATGCTCCCTATCAGTATCAGCGCGCCCAGGCCGCTCACTGACGTGGTTAGCAGCGCTGTTCCAGCTGCAAGAACCATCGAAAGCACGTACTTGTTGTCTCCGCCCAGTTCGGCCGCAAACCTGATGGTGCTCTCGGTGATCCCAGTCCGGTTCATGATCTGCCCAAGCCATCCCCCCATTATCAGGGCTATTATGGCCGACGCCAGCCGCACAGCGCCGGCTTCGATCACCGAAGCAAGTATCCCGTCGGCTCCGCTCAGAGGGATTCCGGCCAGCACCGCTGTTGCCATGGCCAGAATGAACACAGCGACCATCGTGTGTATCTTCTGGGTCATCATCAGAATAGCCAGTATGGCGAACACGATAAGAATGGTCACCCCGAAAAACACTTTCCATGCCCTCCTTCTAGTGCGCGGTTTCTCAGCATTCAGCGCTTGACTCCTATGACCATGATCGTCTGTTCGGGCTCCACCCCCTCCAACTCCACACCCATGACCGCGGCAATCTGGTCCTCTGTGTGTAGCTTCGTCATGTTGACCACCCTGGTCCCGACAAGTACGTACATGCCAGGCATTATCTTTCCGCCTTCTGTGTAGCGGCATAGAGTGTTCATTACCCGTTCAATCAGCTGTTGGGCCTCCTTCGCCTGGGCCCAATCAACCTGCGCATTGGACTCTTTGAGTACTACAGCGCCATGAATGTCCACCACTCGGACTGCCTGCCTCGTGGACGAGATCAGCCCCATGAACCGACTGTCGCGCTGCACCGCCGCGAACACCGCCAGGCGCCCGTTGTCACACGCCAGATTCACGTCTTCAGACCTCGCATTGAGTGACGCGGCTGCAATCGCCCGCTGCTCGGCAGGCGACACACACGATTTAGTGACGTCCTGAGACACTAGTTCCATAGAACCGGTGGCCACAGCCCGCACCTTCGATGCCTGTTGGTCGATCTCTATGTACACCTCAATGGTGTTGGGCTTCGCGCCCATCGACAACAGCGATTCTCGGGCTTCATTGCGCACGTTCAGGATGTCCTCGTTTGTGGGCGATGGGATAGTCCTCTCCACTACATCTCTGAGCAGTGCAAGAGCGACCCCAATCGCCGAGATCACTTCCGCCTTATGAGTGATCGTGTATTCCAAGCCCATTCGCGCTGCCACTGCAGGAACAAGAGCAGTGGCGCCTCCTCCGCCGCCTACCAGAGTCACGGTCCGCAGGTCCAGCTTGTAGTCGCGGACGACTTCCTCGACTGTGCCTCGGGCTTTCAGAACTGCGACTTCTACAACCTGTTTTGCAAGCTCCATGCCGTCAATCCCAAGCCCTCGGCCGGCTGCCTCGAAGGCGGCCCGGGCAGCGTCCGGGCTTCCGTACGCGTAGTCGCCCGGCTTCACCAATCCAAGGGCATTTGAGGCATCTGTGAGCGTCAGGGCAATTCGACTCCCATTCTCCAGCTCCAAAGCCAAGTAGTCGGCCAAGTCTTCCGGCTTCGGCTTGACGCCGACGACTCGAGCTCTTGAAATGGCCGCAACGTCCGCCTTGGAAAACGCTGCATATGGAAATCCGGCTATGTGAGCGCTTCGCGGACCCACGTCAACGACTTTCCGCTCTCTCACCCTCACCATGGAACCCCCCGCAAGCCCAATTGTGCGCGTATCTACAGAGTGCACATAAGTGTGATGTCCTCCAACTTGTGCATACCGAGTTATCACCCGCCCATCCCTGATCACCGAGATGTCGGTACTCGTACCGCCGACCTCAAGGAAGACTCCGTCGGAGATACGCTCGTAAAGCAACGCGCCTGCAACGCTGGCGGCTGGGCCCGAAAGCAAGGTATTGATAGGACGCCTTTGGACCTCTCTGAGCGTCATTACGCCGCCGTCGCCTCGCATGACCATCAGCGGCACGGCGATCCCCGCGCTGGCCACGGCTTTCTCGGTCATCTCAGCCGCTTCTATCATGCAAGGCAGTATCGACGCGTTGATGACGGCTGTGCGGGTGCGGGCCCGCAGACCGTAGAGCTTTGACACCTCGAAGGTTCCAACGGCCGGCAATCCGAGCTTGCGTGCGCTCTCAATCACAGCTAGTTCGTACGAGGGATCATCCACACTGAACGCGGCCGCTCCGACCAGCACTTTCGCGCCCTGGTCAGCGAGTTGCTGGACAGCTTTGTCAACCTGAGGCTTCGACACCGCATCGCTAACCGCAACGTAACAATGGAGACACTGAAGACTGTGGCCCGGCGCCAGTTCAAGAGGGCCGACCTTTGAGTCGCGGCTCACCTTGGCCCCTTCGATGCCCCTCCCAAGGCTGATGATCCCTACCGGGACCACGTCTCCCTCCAGCAACGCATTGGTCGCCTGTGTCGTACTGTGCGCGATGAAGGTCACATCTTCGGGGTTGACATCACTCTCACTTAGGAGTCGCTGCAACGCGTCGACCACGCCTCGGGCTACGCCTTCTGGAGCATTGTGCGTAGTAAGTGTCTTGATATCGTGCATCAACGTACAGGTGTCGGCGTCCAGGGCAATCGCGTGAGTGAAGGTGCCGCCTACATCTATGCCCACACGGACTCTCTGTGCCATTTCGATCACTCCCAGTTTCAGCGCCATCGTACTAGTCGATTCGGGCCGCTATCTTTGCACCCTTCCAGAACCATCGCCTAATGCCAGTGCTTCAACTTCGGACGTACTGACCATGTTGAAGTCTCCGAACACGGAGTGCTTTAAGCAGGATGCAGCCGCCGCGAACTCCACGGCGTGTTTCCCCTTCATCCCAGTCAGAAGCGCATATATCAGCCCGCCCGCGAACGAGTCGCCGCCGCCCACGCGATCCACAATGTGAACTCTGTATTTCCTCGATACGTAGAAGTCGTGTCCATCATAGAGCATGCCAGACCACATGTTGTCGGACGCCGAAATACTCTCTCTCAGCGTAATGGCCACATTCTCGAATCCGAACCGGCGTCTGAGCTCCTGAGCCACTTCCTGATAGGCTTCCTCGCATAGCTGTCCTTTCGTCACATCAGATGAATGAGCGCTGATCCCAAAGGTCTTTTCAGCATCCTCTTCGTTGCCAATTGCAATATCAACGTACCTCATCAGCTCTGACATGACACGATTCGCCTTTTCCTGCGACCAGAGCTTCTTTCGGTAGTTGAGATCAGCGCTAACCCTAATGCCCATGGCCTTGGCCGTCCTGGCAGCCTGCAAAGTGGCAGCGGCGGCGCTATCACTGAGCGCCGGGGTGATCCCGGTGAAATGGAACCATTGTGCATCCTTGAGTATCTCGTCCCAGTCGAACTCGTCTGGAGCGATCTGCGCTACGGCGGAATTCGCCCTATCATAGATCACTCTTGACGCCCTCTGTGAGGCGCCCAGCTCGCAGAAGTAGATGCCCAGACGATCGCCTCCACGGGCTATGTAATCCGTGTGCACTCCCATACTGCGCATTGCGTTTACAGCACACTGGCCTATCTCGTGATCCGGCACTTTCGTCACAAAGTAAGCATCGAGCCCGTAGTTGGCCAGCGACACCGCTACATTTGCCTCTCCGCCGCCGTACACTACATCAAACGATCTGGCCTGAACGAACCTCTGATACCCTGGGGGAGATAACCTGAGCATGATCTCCCCGAAAGTCACCACTTTCGCACCCACACTGACTCCTCCTACGGCCAACTGATACCTCTCTAGCAGGCCCCTGCAACCCTAGCCGCCTCGACATACTGCTCTGCAACTCTTGTGAGTTCTGCCCAGTTCCCTTCAGCTACCAACCTCTTGTTGACCAGCGCGGTCCCTACTCCAACGAACACCGCCCCTGCCTTCAAGAACTCGCCCAGATTGTCCAGCGTGACTCCTCCAGTAGGAGTGAGCTTGACCTGGGGCAGCGGTCCCAGCACATCCCTTATGAAAGACGGGCCAAGCTTCGTCGCAGGAAATACCTTAACCACATCAGCGCCCGCTTCCCAAGCCTGGAGGATCTCTGTAGGAGTGAACGCGCCTGGGATCACTATCCTCCCGTATCGCTTGCACGTCTTGATTACCTCCAGATTGACTACTGGCCCTACGATGAAATCGGCGCCCGCAAGCATGGCGGCTCTGGCGGTTTCCGGATCGAGAACGGAGCCCGCGCCTATGATGGCTTTGCCCTTCAACACCTTGGAAGCTTCGTGTATGGCCTCGATCGCGCCTGGCGAGGTCATCGTGATCTCTACTCCCTTGATCCCTCCATCTACCATGGCTCGGCAGATATTCACGAGCTCCTCGGCGTTGTCGGTCCTGATCACCGCTACTACCCCTGCATCGACTATCTCATTGAGCTGGCTTTCCTTCGTCATCAAGCGACCTCCGATCGTGCAGTTGCCCAATACCCTTGGATGCTTGGCAGCCTGACTGCAGAAGCTGCGCACCCGTCGGGCTGCGTTGCGTATAACGCAACTATGTTGATATTATACGTATTCGTCCCCTGTTTCGAAATTCCTTCCCACAGGCGAGAGATTTCCGCCGGCATCCTGCCCGCATAGCCGGGCGCTGATTGCATCCGGCAAGACCCAAGCTCATGGCGTGCATATAGCACCGCACATTCCGCAGTGTTGTTCCTCGGATTTAGCCAGAAGCGCCGGTCGAAGAGCCGTCGGCCCGTGATTGCCGGGTGCAGCGACACGAAACCCGGTTGCGTACAATATCGATACGTGTATACTATTTGTGAGGATGGCTTTGCGCCGGGAGGAGAGTTGAATGTATTCGGACCAAGTATCTACGTCTACCAGAGCCAGTGCGCCAGGCAAGAAACGCCAATCAGTCCAGTCTGTGGTTCATGTCCTTGATGTGCTGGATTACCTGGATTCCTGCCGTGGCGAAGCCGGAGTGACAGAAGTCGGCGAAGCGCTCGGTGTGCACAAAAGCACAGCGTCGCGCATTTTGTCGACGATGGACGCAAGAGGATATGTGAGCAGGAACAGCATCACCGGGAAGTACTCGTTGGGCATGCGGCTTTTGGAGCTGTCCCGCACAAAGCTGGAGCAGCTTGACCTCCGGCCACGCGCTCGACCATTCCTTGAGGAATTGGTGCGCAGGACTGACGAAACGGCCCACCTGGCCGTGCTCGACCAGGGCCGCGTGGTCTACATCGACAAGGTGGATACGCCCCAGACGCTCATGATGCGGTCACGGGTAGGTTATCGCATCGCCGCGCACTGCACAGCGCTGGGCAAGGCTATCTTGGCTGAGCTTCCTAGCAACACGGTGGATTCCATTCTCGCGGACAAAGGCATGACCAGGTACACTCCAAACACAATCACTGACCCCGCTGTTCTCAAGGAACACCTGCGCCGCGTGAAGGATCAGGGGTTCGCCATCGACGACGAGGAGCACGAGGAGGGCATACGCTGCGCTGCAGCAGCGGTTCTGGACCATGCCGGTCGCGTTGCCGGAGCTATCAGCGTGTCGGGCCCCACGATTCGTGTGTCGCGGCAGCGGGTCGAGGAGATCGGCAACCTCGTTAGGGACGCCGGTCGCAAGTTATCATCATCGTTAGGGTACAGCGGGCATTGAACTGTCCCACGAGTCGTAGATCAAGTTTCCTGCGACGTACGTTCGCATTACCTCGAACCGTTTGTTCATGATTACAATATCCGCATCTTTGCCAATACAGAGACTCCCTTTGCGGTCGTCAACTCCAGCGCTCCTGGCCGGCGTCAGACTAGCCATCTCGACGGCTTCGGTCAATGGAGTGCCCAGTACCGTCACCAAGTTGCGGACGTTTAGGTTCATGGGAGATACGCTCCCGGCCAGCGTGCCATCGTCCAGCGTACAATGGGCATGATTCTTGAACATGTACCGCCCATCGGAAGAGCTGTATCTCCCGTCGGGAAGCCCTGCAGCGAACCCACTGTCCGTGATAAGCGCCACGGAATGCGGCCCTTTACAGCGAATCAGCACTTGTGCCGCTGCCGGCGATACGTGTACTAGATCGCCAATGAGCTCGCACGTAACCGACTCATTGGTTAGCACAGCCCCAACCACACCCGGTTCGCGGTGGTGCAGACCACTCATGGCGTTGTAGGTGTGGGTAGAATGACTGATACCAGCATTGATACCTGCAAGGGCGTCATCGTATTTCGCGTCCGAGTGCCCTACCGACACAACGATACCCCGGTCGGTCAAGTAGCCGATTACCTGCAGGGCACCGTCTATTTCGGGGGCCAGCGTCATTACCCGGATACTCCCCTTTGACAGCTTGATCGCTCTATCGGTCTCATCAATCGACGGAGGGCGAATGTGCTGGGCGTTGATTGCCCCCCTTCTGTGTGCATTCACAAAAGGGCCCTCTAGGTGGATGCCCACAATCTCCGCGCTGTCGCCGCGGCTGCCAATAAGGTCCGCAATCACCGAGATGAACTCCTGTGTCTTCTCCAGCGGCCCCGCGCCTACGGTAGCCAGCAGGCTAGTAGTCCCGGTGCTTGCCAGGAACCTAGCGGCCCGGATGACTTCATCCGGATCGCTAGTCGCGAAGTTGTTACCGCCTCCGCCATGCACGTGCATGTCCACGAAGCCGGGAGTAATCCAGAATCCGTTCGCGTCCACCATCGTCGCACCAGAAGGCGGGCGAACTGATCCATTTGCGCCAATATCCGCAATGATTCCCTTCCTAACCACGATGACGGCATCGTCGATTATCCCGTTTCGAGTGACTGCCGATCCTCCGTGGATGACTAGCATCTCCAAGAGCCATCACTCTTCCCATAGTACGGAGTCCTCATTGAGCAGGGCTTTGTCCTTATTGTGAATATCGACAATCGCCTCGCACATATCCAGGGCGAGCTGACGCGAATCACAGTCATTGGCGGCGTCCATTTGGCCCACTAGTTCGCCGTCAAGGCCTGCCCCGGCATACAGAGCGCCTGCGAGAGCGCCGGCCATCCCGGCTATGGAGTCACTATCCCGTCCGAAATTGACTCCGGCCTCAATAGCGTTCATTGCGTCGCCGTCAGCAAGATAGCACATGGCGAAAGCCACCGCGACCTCTTCTAGACAGCGATCCCGATTCTCAGTTCCAGGATTTGAGCCGACAAACCTTCCATCCCAGCGAGTGGTTATCTCCCGAATCGGGACGATAGCTTCCCCGACCTGCATGTGCCGGCGAACCTCGTCATACACCTGCTGTAGCGCCTTCTTTGTTCCATCATGAGCCACCAGGATTGCCGCCGCGAAAACGGAGTCTCGGTCAGCGCCGGGTCTCATGGCCTCTGCCACGCCCGCAGCCAGCACTGCAGCCCCTTCCAGTCCATAGCTGTGCGTGTTTATCGCGGCGACTGACGTGGCTTCCCTGTACGCCGCTGTAGGGTTGCACGCGTTGACTAGCCCTACAGGGGCAATGCCCATGGCACTCCCACAGATGACCAAGTTGCCCTTACCGGCGAAAAACGGATCCATCCCGGCATGTGCCGCACACATGTAGGTGTACCTCTCCGGCAGCCAGAGCCTGACCGGATCAACCTTGGCCCACATCTCTACCATATCCGCAGCAGTCAGGTGTTTCCGTTTGGACATGTAGTGACGACAGATCATGTTCTTCAGATAGGTGTCGTCCGTCCACTTGGCAAGCACGCCATTCTTGGGCAGAAAGCGTGATATCCAGCCATGTTCCTGCTGGATCCTTTCGTACTCCCAACCTTCCACCGGCGCGCCTATGGCATCCCCCAGCGCCCCTGAGGTCAACGCGCCATAGACTTTCTTGTAGAGCAGTGTCTGCTTGAGCATCACCGCATCTGCACCTCCCCACATCATCTCTATCGGCCAATCCACAAAACCGTGCGGACAGGCGAAACCTCCGTGAAGAATCGGCAAGTGTCGCCTGCCCGGACAGGGTCGCGAAGCAACTCACACACGCGGATGATAGCTATTCATCAGGTCTTCATGACCTAGTGCTGTATCCAGTTCCTACTTGACCACGCCGGTTCTCCTCAGCTCTTGGGCGATTGAGTCGCGAATCTCATAGGCGTGATACCTCTTGCGGGCTGTCTCGACGAGTTTACCCCAGTTCGACATAGGCTCTTCACCCGTGATGAATCTGCAGTACATCTCATTCACGTACGCCACGAGATCGGCATCGTACTTCTTGCTCGCTTCGGTCACCACACCATCTGCGACATCTGCAGTCACGGGCATGTTGAGCGCGAGGTTCTCGAGGATCTTTCCATATGCGCCGTATTTCGACCTCCAGAAGTCAGAGTCGAATCCGATCTTGAGCATTGCGTAGTGCGAAACCCAGTCCTGCGTCCCTTCTTCGGTAAAGACAAGTTCTCCGTTGACGTAGTTGTAGTGCTTCTTCTCTATTCCGTAGTTGACAAGTTTCCTGCCCTCGTCGCTTGCGGTGTAGTCGAGGAACTTCAAAGGGATGCGAGGGTCCTTGCAGTTCGAAGAGACCATGATCACGGATACCAAACCCTGCTCCTTGCCTAGAGAGCGCGCTCCCCCGGGCCCGGCCGGCGGGGCGATCTCTATCCAGTGGGCCTCCGGATCCACTTCCTTCAGCTTATATCGCGTATCCAGGATATACGGCAGATTCCAGGCGGTTTGTATGCAACCTATCCTTCCTTGAGTTATCTTCGTGAATATCCGGTCCGCCGTGTTCGCGACCCATTCCGGATCGAGTATCCCCTCGACGTGGAGACGATTGAGCCACTTGAGCGCCTCTGCATTGGCTGAACTGAGGTTCATGTTCGCAACCCCGGTTCCATTGCCGGCAAGTGCATATATGCTGCGCATCGACGAGAACATCGAACCGTGAGCTCCGAACAGCCACTGGAAACACATGCCGTCCACTCCGGTGGCCCGTCCGGTGAGTCCGTAGGTATCGCGGCGACCGTTTCCATCTGGGTCGTTCTCGGTGAATGCCTTCAGGGTCCTGTACATCTCGTCTGTGGTCTTTGGAATGGGTAACCCCAGCTTGTCCAGCCAATCCTTCCTTATGAACAGCCCCGCGAAGTTCCGGAAGCCGCCCACAGGCACGGCGTATACCTTGCCTTTGTAGGTTACCTTGTCCCAATCGGCCTTGGGGATCTCAGCCAGATTGGCGAATTCGGGCAGATACCGATCAAGCGGAATGATCGCCCCTTCATCGGCGAACTGTCTCCAATCGTTCTGCCACGGACAGATGAACATGTCGGGCATGTCCCTTGATGCTATCTGGATGTTAATCTTCTCCAGATAAGCCTCCAGCGGAGGGTTGGTGACCCGGAGAGTGATCCCCAGCCTGGACTCGAGTTCAGCTTTGATTGGATCATTCGCCGGAGGGAGAGCCCGCGGGGCCGGGTACATAATGGTGAGCGTTGGCCGTCCGCCTGCCGCAGCCTCAAGCTGCAAAGGGTACCCAACAGACACCACGATAGTCAGTAGAGCCGTGGCTACTAGCCCAGTAAGTATGGTCCTCCTCAATTCGCTCTTCCCCCTTCTTCAATTCTGATACCAGCTGGACACTGTACTCCTCCCTTCAACCTTTGATGGCTCCAAGGGTTATGCCCTTGGCGAAGTGCCTCTGCACCAGCGGGTATATCACCAGAATGGGTATTGTCGTGATTGCTATCACCGCCATTTTCATGTTCTGCCCGAATATGAGCCTGTCTCCCATCACATCCTGTACGTTTCCCTGCACCACGATCTCTCTCAGCAGTACCTGCAACGGGTATTTCGAGCGGTCGTTGATGAAGATTATCGCGTTGAAGAATGCGTTCCAATGAGACACCGCATAGAATAACCCAAGAGTTGCCAGGATCGGCATGGACAGCGGGAGTATCACGCGAGTGAGAATTTGCAGTTCAGAAGCGCCTTCCACGCTCGCCGCTTCATAGAGCTCATCGGGCAGCCCCTCGAAGTAGTTCTTCATGATAATCACGTAGTAGGGGTTGATCGCTGTGGGCAGGATCAAAGCCCAGACAGTGTCTATGAGCCTCAGTCTGGCCACCAGAAGGTAGGTGGGGATTATGCCGCCGCTGAAGAGCAGCGTAAAGACTATGAGAGTCAGAAACACGCTCCGCCCCGGAAGTGCCCTGCGAGATAGTGGAAAGGCGGTGAACGTAGTCAGCGTCAAGTTGACCGCGGTGCCGACCACAGTTCTGGTTACGCTCACGAAAAGCGCGCGCCTAATGGCTTCAGAACTGAGTACCTCACGATATGCCTCCAGAGTTATCTTGCGCGGCCACACTAGGCATGTGCCGCTCATCCCCACTACCTCAGGCGATGTGATCGACACGAGCAGCACGTGCAGAAACGGATACAGGCCCACCACTGCAACGATGATCAAGGTCGTGTGGACGATTGCGTCAAAGGCCCTGTCGCCCGGGCTTAGGATCGTGCGAGTAGACACGACATCACCCCAACGTTTCGAAGATATTTACCATATTCCTCGTTCGCCGCTACGTCGGACAAGCCAATTGGACGTGGCTATGAGAACCATGCCGACAATGGACTTGAACAGGTTCACGGCCGTCGCCAAGCTGTACTGGTGATGAATGAGGCCGTTGCGGTACACCCAGGTGTCGACGATGTCTCCGACAGACATGACCAGTGGATTGATCAGGGTGAAAACCTGCTCAAACCCGGCGTTGAGTATATTCCCTACCCTCAATATGAAGAGCACTGCTATGGTCGCCCTTATGCACGGAAGGGTCACGCTGACCATCTGGCGATACTTACTTGCGCCGTCAACGCGAGCTGCTTCGTAAAGCTCTGGGTCTATTCCGGCCATGGCGGCGAGGTATATGATCGCGCTCCAGCCGCTTTCCTTCCATATCTCGGACATGACAAGAAGAGGGCGAAACCACTGCCTTGATCCGAGGAAGAACACCGGTCGGAGACCGGCGAGTTTCAGCGCTTCGTTGACCGGACCGCTGGTTGGCGAGAGCATAGCCGTCATTATCCCCGCCATTACTACCCATGACACGAAATGCGGCACTGCGGATATGGTCTGGACTATGCTCTTCAACCGTTTGTTCGCTACCTCGTTGAGCATCAGCGCGAGAGCTATCGCCACGGGGAAGCCGAAAATGATCTTGTAGACGCTGATGAGGAAGGTGTTGCGCAGTAGCGGCCAGAACGACGGCGAACTAAAGAAGCTCGCAAAATGCTTGAACCCGCACCACGGGCTTCTCCAGATGCCGGTCAATAGGGAGTAGTCTTTGAAGGCAATCACAGCTCCATACATCGGGCCATAGCAGAAGACAGCGAAATAGACTAGACCAGGTATCAACATCATTAAAGACCCGCGACTCTTGGCCGCCCCTTTCAGTAGTCCACTACGTCCTGAATGCATTCCGTCAAACCTCCAGAGTTAGCTTAGCAGTCGCGTCGAGCGCACCTACAGCGTCGGGCCGGGATAGGGCTGGTTGCATGTGCAGCAACTGTGTTGTCAGTTATGCATATTCGCCCTCCGTTGCGGAAATCCTCCATGGCGCCAACAGTGTTTCACCAAAGCTGCCGACTCCGAGCCTTTGTGGTTACCCTCCCGAGAACCGGTGCGAATACAGCCCATGTCAGACCAGCTTGCCGCGGCCCTGAATGCGCCATTCTCCTATCACGAAGCCATCTCGGGTCACGAAGAAGCGGTCAAACAGATTGCTCACCACGCAGGCGTGATTCGGGATCACCTGCACTTTGTCACCAATCCCCGGCGTAGCGTGATCGGCAATCCCAGTGCTATCGTCCTGCCATGCGGCCGTGACACCCGCCTTGATTCTGGCCATCGCGTGTTCCTCATTCAGGCGCTCTATCCAAATGTGGCCGTTGCCCTTGACAATGCCGTGCCCGGGGATAGCGGGTCGGCCCGGCTTGTCGCCGGACAGTGCTTTCGTGCCAGCATCAAACACTATGCGATCCTCGGCGGGTCGGCTGACTACAGAAGTGAGAACTGATAGGGCACAATCCTTGAGCCCGGCCACGCCGAGGGCGACCAAGTCCGTGTCGTTGAACACGTATGTGCCGGGGCGGATCTCAGTGACGCCGTCCAGTTCATCCATGACGCACACCGTGGGTGTCGACCCAATACTCACCTCGTCGATGGCTATGCCGCTTTCTCTGAGCATTCTGGCAGTGGACGTCATCAGCTTGGCCTCTGAACAGGCGATCACCCGCAGTTCCTCTGGAGTGGCGGCGGAATGCGAGTGTCCCGCGTGGGTGAGGAGTCCCTTGATGCGGATGCCCTTCAGATCCTTGATGCTTAGGGCGAACCTGACGACATCCTCTCCCGCAGGTAAACCCACTCGCTTGAGCCCCACGTCGACCTCGATGTACACGTCGAGTGGTTCAGCTGCTCGAGCACTCGCATTCAGCGCAGCATCTGAAAGCGCCTCTGCGCCCTCGATACTGTCAACAGTGCATGCGATCCGAGGCGTCCAACTTCGAAGACTGAGAAGACGAGTCGCCTTCAATTCACCAATCACCGGGTAAGCGACCAGAATGTCCTCGATCCCCGCCTCTGCCATGACCTCCGCTTCGGAAACCTTGGCCACCGTCACTCCGGAAGCGCCGTGCCGCAACTGCAAATGAGCAATGATCGGAGACTTGTGCGTCTTAGTGTGCGGTCTGAGCTTGGCGCCACTGTCTACAGCACGCCTTGCCATGGTTCTCATGTTGTTCAGCATGATATCGTAGTCAATCAGTAGAGCCGGTGTATCCAGGCAGCTGATTGGCGTTCTCGAAGATCCCATTGCAGCGTGCGCCTCCTAATGTCTCCTCTTGGACCCAGGTTGCAGCGTTGCGTCACGCGCTCGAGTGCGTCAGCGCCTTTCCGGGCCTCTGCCCGGTTAGTTGTCCGTCTTGGAGAACCAACTTCCCATTCACGATCACGTATGAGAAACCGGAAGCCAGTAGCCGGGGTTCGGCGAAAGTCGCCCGATCTTGTACCTCCGTGGGTTCAAACACCGCAATGTCGGCCCGCATACCCGCTCTGAGCAGACCAGTGTCCATCAAACCGAGGCGCTGAGCCGGCATAGATGTCATCTTCCTGACGGCGTTTTCGAGAGTGAGAAATCGCTCCTCGCAAACGAACACCCGGATAACCCTTGCGAACGTGCCGGAATGCCTGGGATGGGGCGCGCCCTGTGAAGCCCACAGCCCGTCGGAGCACACCACGTGCAGACGGGACTTGTAGACCGTCTCTATGTCCTTGGGATCGAAAGAGAACATTATCCCCTTGGTGCATCCTTCGTTGGCACACACCAGATCGACCAGGACGTCAAATGGATCCCTGCCCTTCGCTTTCCCTAGCTGAGCCAGGCTCTTGCCTTCACAGTCCTTGAGATCCTGACTTGGAACGAAGGCAACCGAGATGTTCTCCCAGCCGATCAACGGTACCTTGGCCTCCCACAGCTTGCCGCCTTCGCCGAACACCGTCTCATGGCGTATCCTTGCACGCATAACCGGATCTTTCAGGAGTTCACTCAGTCGACGCACGCCGTCCTGCTCCTGCGTCCAAGGCGGAAACAAGGTATTCAGCCCAGTGCTGCCGGCCGTATATGGGTACATGTCACACATGATATCGATACCTTGTTCTCGCGCCTCATCCATCAGTTGCAGTACGTCGTTGACCTTACCCCAATTGCCCCTCCCACCGGCCTGAAGGTGTGACAGCTGGCCTCTGGCGCCCGACCTTGCGAGTATTCCCACGAGTTCCTTGGCGGAATCGATTAGGTGTGTCTCGTACGTCCTCACGTGAGCTGCCAAAAGTCCGCCCATGGACGCAACCGCACGAGCCAGAGCTGTCAACTCATCGGCATCTGCGTAAGCATCCGGGACGTAGAGAAGTCCCAGCGAAAGCCCCAGCGCTCCCTGGTTCATCGCTTCAGCCGTCAGGCTCTGCATCGCCCTTAGCTCACCGACCGTGGGTTCGCGTTTGTCATAGCCCATGACTGCTACTCTGATCGACCCATGACCCACGAGACCGGCGACATTAACGAGGCTGCCGTTCCTGGAGATTCGGGCCTTGTAGTCGGCAAACGATGAATCGAGGGTCTCTTCTGTCACATCCCCGCTCGCGGACGCAAGGCGCGCAAAGGAAAGCGCCCGTCCGCTGGTCGCCGCCGGGAAAGTGGAAAAACCACAGTTGCCTGTAACGACCAATGTCACGCCCTGAAACGTCTTGGCCATTGTGGCCTCATCGCGCAGCTGAGTCAGGTCATCATGGCAGTGCATATCTATCAGGCCAGGGCTAGCCACTCGCCCACCTGCATCGATGACGCAACGGGCATCGCCGTCGAGATGCGCCGCAACGCCCACTATTCTGTCTCTCACCACGCCAACATCACCGTAAAACCACGGGGCACCGGACCCATCAACGACCTTAGCGTTTCGTATGAGCACATCGAACATGCGGATTTCACCTCGCTACGCGCATTGAGACATCGCCGAAGCCGATAGTCGGCTCTCAAGCGAATTCGACTATCAGCTCCACTTCTACCGGTGCTCCGAACGGGAGCTCCGCGACTCCCACAGCCGACCTAGCGTGCCTACCGCGGTCCCCAAAGAGCTGCACGAGCAGGTCCGAAGCACCGTTCACTACCTTGGGCTGCTGATCAAAACCCGGTGCGGAAGCCACAAAGCCAGTGACCTTCACGATCCGCTTGATGCTCTCAAGGTCGCCCATTACTGCTTCAGCCTCGGCCAAGCAATTCAGCACGGCTATCTGGGCAGACCTGTAGCCATCTTCGATGGTTACTCCTGCTCCGAGTTTCCCTGAGTATACTAGCCTACCGTCAATCGTACCCGTTTGGCCCGATACGAAGCAGAGACTCCCGGCAATCACACCGGGCACGTATGCGCCAGCCGGCGTGGGGGTCGGAGGCAGCTGGAATCCAAGGCTCTGGATTCTCTCATTTATGCCCATAGTCGACACCCTTCCTCCTAATCCTCGTCAAGTTCAAGAGCAGCATCAACCTCGCATTCGAACAGGCGGTCCCAGGGCAGGCACACGTTGAGCTTGGCGAGCCTGCAGCGCTCCGGGCCGATCCGCGAGAAATGGTCCTCGAAAAGTGCCATAGCTTGACCCTGAAGGTCTGCGAGAGCAAGGCGCTCAGCCCTGTCGTGTTGGGCCAGTCCGAAGTTCCGGATATCCATCCCTTCCAACTGAAGCAGGCGCTTAGCTTCAGCCCGCGTGCATGATTGGTACAGATAGTCGTCCACTAGCCGCTCGAAAACGAATCGGGCGCGAGGCATCCAGTTATCGGGGTTGGACCATGCCGCAATAGCTGTAGCCAGGGCTGTGCCGATTGTATTCGCAGCCGTGTTCCAGCCCGCATAGGCAGACAGCTTGTCAAGTGGGAACTCGTCCAGCGAGGCGCGAACAAACTGCGCGTCAGCTCCATTTAGGGTTCGCACATCGGCAAAGGCCACGGTCTTGCCGCTGTGGGCGCTATCGGCCAACCTCTCGAATACCCGACGATCTATGTGCTCACACTCGCCGCCCTGTGCACACGCACCCTGAGAGATGTGATCGGCCTGCGTGTGGCAGACGGGGTCGGGGGCGTGTACCAGGAGAACGATATCGGAGTCGGCGTCCGCATCGTGGACGGGTACGGCCCCAGCCGCGACTATCTGAGACCTAACGCTCTCCTCCAGCGGTTCCTCTTCGAGCTTGGGCATCGCATGCCTGCCTTCGTCCGGCATGAAGACAGTGGAGATTCGCGGACACCGATCCGGCCTGCCGCTGACACCATGCAGTGTGGATATGTGCCGCGCGAGAAGCACTATGCCCAGCTCGTCAGTCCCGGGATGAACGCGCAGGAATTCCGGTGTGCCGTCCGCGATGCCCGCAAGGCGTCGGGCGTAATCGACAAGCGCCCGTCTCTCAGCCCTGTGCGGACCATACTCCCCAGCATCGTCCTGCCCCAATACGAGAAAGTCGAACACTCCCGTGGCTGCCAGCGCCACGGACATGAGATTGACTGCGTGGTCGCGACGACGCGCGGTCAAGTAGTCCTCGATGAGAGCCGCAGGGATCTGTCTCTCTAAGTCTGCCAGTTCGCGCAGTTCACCGGCTGTCGCAACCCCATCGGCAGATTTCGCCGATAGCGCAGAGAACCGGCGAAGCATCTCCCTGCGCTCTTCCAACGCAGAACTCACGCCTGTAGGGGAAGCCCGCATTATCACGCCGGATACAAGCATCTTCGATGTGGGGTTGCACGCTGCTATCCGCGCAAGCCGGCAGAGTCGCCTGCGGGCCTCGTCGAGGCTCGTCTCGCCCAAACGCGACGCCACGAGCCCGCCGTACAGCGCCATCTCAAGCGACACTACCATTGCCGATACGGTCGGCGCAGTGGATTCCAGCCAGTCCAGCACAGCGTCGGGCAGGCCGGGCTCAAGGAAACGCCCGAGGACCTCCTTCGGCGGGGCAACAACGTCAACTCCGGCGATCTCGCCGATACGCGCGGGAAACACCGCCGTACACGGCCGATCGTCGAGCGGAACAAGGGCGATCGATTTCTGGGTCATTGAAGTTCTGCCTCCTCCATTCCCGTACAACACCGAACAACCCGTGCGCTATCATCTTGAGCAGCTCCGCCGGGCTGGCGAGATCTCCCTGGGAAACTGACAAGCGTAGCCTGCCCTAACGAGGCGTTAGGCGCACGTCAACCAGTTGAGTTGCATAGGTCGCAATCATGTTGCTGATCACGCATATTCGCTCTCCGTTCCAGAAATCCTTCCTTAGAGTATCAGTTGTTGACAACAAGATTGGGATACCCTGAAATGTGCACTCTCGCGGCATCCCATGGGAAGGCTGGTAGATGGCCGCAATGGTGTTGGGTGTGAATATGGGCGCGGCAGCTCGTGATGGAGTTCGTGCCGAAGGTAGTGGGCTTTGTCGACGATAACTACGGGGTCTGACCGTTTTGTGAACTCTGGTCGGAGATGTACTGCTGCATCTAGCGATAGATGTCGACATTCCTGAACCGCGGCAACAGGCCGAGTCCTACTGCCAGATGGCGGTGGAAGTCGATTATGGTTACCGAATCCAGCGGCAGGCATACCGGCGAATACTGCTGCGGATTAAGAGAGTCGACTAAACTCCGCAATCTGTGGTTCTGCCTGCCCCAGACGGCATTCGACCACTGGGCGCAGATGGATCCCGAGTATGGCGTCCACGCCCTCAACCGCACCGGCCTCTATCATCCTCTCGGCCCCAAGCCCAGTCTATTCAGCAGGCTGAAAAACCTGAGCATCGTGTCCGCATGAGCCGATCTCTTGCTCAGACCCAAGATCCGCCACGACCCCTGTCTGGGCCGAACCAGTGCCGACCCAAAATCCGGCGTCCGCCAGGTGAGCTGCGATGAAGTCGACCGTCTCCGTCTCGGCAAACGGACCTTCAGGCATGGCATGAAGCTTTTCAGAAACCTTGCTCAATATCGTCCCGCATACTGCTTGCTGCGCGCAGCAACTCATTCATGCCGCCTTTCAACCTCCTTCCACGATTCGGCAAGTCGGCATCGGATAGTCCCGTCGCACTCCACGCTCGCCCGCAGCAGGGCCAGGATGACCGCGCCCACAACCGGCGGATATGGCGCCTGCACGACCCGCGCCCCGGGGGCAAGCTTCGCCAATTCGCCCCGGAACGGACCCAGAATCACATTGCCTGCCTTGAACACACTGCCACACAGCGCCGCCGGAAACTCCCCGGCGTCCATACCCAGCACCCGCGCGGCCGCGTACGCCGTCACGGCCAGCTCTCGCCCGGCGTACTCCGTAATCCCCAGCGCGACCGAATCGCCCTCATGCGCGGCCGCCACCACGTCAAGGCAGAAGTCGACAATATCCCGGTTGTTCACCGGTTCCCTGTACGGCACACCCCTCAGGCCATCGAGAGTGTCAATCCCGTAACGGGCCAACGCCCTCCCCACTAAGCTGGTTGCTGGGCCACGTCCATCATGGGCTCGGGTGGCAGCGGCTAGGCCGAGGCGGCCTATGTCCTGACCGCTTCCCTCGTCACCCACGCGGTACCCCCATCCGCCCGACCGCGCGCGCCTGCCCTCCCTGTCCACCGCCATGGCAATGCTACCTGTGCCGGCCACGATCACCACACCGTAGAGTTCGCCCACAGCGGCCGCCAGCCCGGCGGCGGCATCGTTCTCAACACACACACACTCCGCATCCAGCACGGCCCGGGCGGCTTCGGTCATAGCCACATTGACCCCGTCAGTGCCGACCCCGCCCAACGCCAGTTGCGCGACGCGTATCCTGCAGCCAGGCGCCGATATGTCCAATCCGGCATCGCGCATAGCGGCCTCCACTCCGTGGCGCACCGCCTGCGCAGCCTCCCGAGCCCCCCCGGCTAGCCTCAGGTAATTGGATGGCCCGACGAACCCCAGGCCCAGGAGACTGCCTCCCATATCCGCCACTAGGCAAGCGGTCTTGGTACCGCCGCCGTCCACGCCCACTACAAGGTCCATTCTGTTGTCCCCCAATCGTCCCGCAGTCCCAGCCATCCATCCAACTACCGTCCGCTCAGCCGCCGTCTGCTCATCCACTTGTTCGCCAGAGTCTTGAGATGTCCCCCGTTGCTTCGCGTCCACCAAGGCATCCTTGACCGCCACCAGCAGAGTGTGGTCAGGCTCAATGTCATCGTGGATGCTCCTGTCCGGCGACGCCGACTCTCTGGCCAAAGCGATCTTCAGTTCCTGATACCCGCTGTACCCCGAAGTGTTGGCAAGACGGATTGCTGTCGCATCCGAAGTGCCTGTCGCATTGGCCAGTTCGGTTAGCGTCTTGTGGAGCTTATTCTCAACTAACAAAAGAAACGCGTGCGCGTGTTTCCGCGCGTTTACGCCTCGATCTCGAAGCTACCGCTCTTCTCCCGGCAGCGGTCTGTCGGCTGCTCCTCTTCCTCTGCCCCGCAATACCAGATGTCCCTCATTCGCTAGGCCCTTAACGGGCCTCTCACGCGTAGCCCTGAGCGTGCGCGCAGCATACTGACTAGCATGGAGGATCGCTCCGGAGTCGTCGAAGGTGAGGATACTGTCGCCCACCGAACTTGCCACGGTATCGAGCTACCCCGCCAGGCTAGCTGCCTTTGCTGCCTGTTGCCTCTCGCCGAACGCCCGCTTCGACACTGTGGTCTGCCCCAAGGTGCGACCGATGCACCGTGCGTACGCTCCCGGTCATCTGTCGAGAGAGGAAGGGGGCTCTTGCTGGGCAAACCACAGTTGGGCAGTTCTGAGGTACACACCTACTGCAAGCGCAGCTTCGTGTAGGGGCAGTGTCTCATTCGCCTTGTGGGCAACCCTGATGTCGCCAGGGCCCAGGATGACCGTAGGGATGCTAGCCCGATGAACAAGGTGAGACATGTCGCAGGTGGCCGGAAAGCCAGTGGGCTCCACAGGTCTACCCAGCGCCTCTGATGCCGCTCTGCACGCCGCGGACACTATTGGGTCACTCAGATCGGTTCTTGATGGCGGTATGAAACTGACCTTCTCCACTTCAGCACGTTCGCCGCGGGATGGGAGCAATGATGCGTGCACTACATCGGTTATCTCCTTGGCAGCAGAGCATTCGCTTTCCCCGGTGATCACCCGGCGGTCTACAGAGATTTCGCAAGATTCTGGCACGACATTACGGGCGATGCCGCCTGATATGGTGGATACGACGAGACTCGCGCGCCCTGTGTATGTGTCCGCGCGATCTGCGATGCTATTCGCAAGACGATCAAGGTTGCCAACAACCCGGGCCATTGCTGTGACGGCGTTGACTCCCTCCTCGGGAGAACTCGCGTGAGCAGCCTTCCCAAAGGTCCGCACTCGCAGCCGCAGCACCCCCTTGTGTGCAATCATCGGAACCAAGCCTGTCGGCTCCCCGACAATCGCAGCGTCAGCATGGAAATCGCCGTCTAGCTCGGCTTTCGTTCCTATTCCCCCACGCTCCTCGCCGCCCACAGCCATGAATACCACTCGTCCGCCCAGATACCGCTGCCTCCTGGCCAGCTCGGAGCAAGCGAGAGCCATGGCTGCGAGGCTTCCTTTGGCATCTGCCGCGCCGCGCCCTACAACCACACCTTCACTCTCTACTGGAGCGAAGGGATCGGTCGCCCACTGATCCATCTCGCCCGGAGGGACCACGTCCATGTGAGTGTTGAGCACGAGTGTTCTGCCTCCGGATCCGATCTGAGCCACGATATTCATGGGAACACCGTCAACCGTAGTGATTCTGAATGGGATGCCCTGCATCCGAAACAAGCAGGCAAGATACTCAACTACACCGCATTCGCGATCGCCTAACGACGGAATCGCCACAAGATCCAAGAGAAGTGCCCTGAGTTCGGCCATGTTTACGTCCATCATGGCAGTCGCCGCCACCCTTCAACTGCGATTTGTCAGCAGGCTCGGCCCGGCGTATCCTCTCACGGGTGAGCAGAGACCACAGCCCCATTCTGAATCACGAGAAGAAGAGCGCGCAGAGTTCGTATGTCCTTGAATGGATTGCCCTCGACAGCTACCAGATCGGCAATCATGCCTGCGCGCACTTGCCCATGCTCATGGCCGCGGTCCATTTCCCCCACGCTCCTCGCCGACCCTGACGTGAGGCATGAATGGGATCCCGGCGCAGGACTGCGACCTCTATGATCTGTCTCGCAAGCTCCACTCAGTCAATGCCGAAACCCCGGCCAGCCGCCTCGAACGCAGCGGCTCCGACCAGCGCTTTCGCGCCCTGGTCGGCAAGCTGCCGGACCGCTTGGTCAACCTGAGGTTTCGATACCTCGTCACCAACCGCAGCATAACGATGGAGACACTCGAGCGTCATCGAGCAATCTCCCATCGCGCAGTTCGGCAATGCCCCGGGATCGCTGATTGCCTGTTTGCTTGGCCACAGATGCAACTCTTCCGTTGGGCCGTGTTGCGACTGCTGCAACTATGTTGTTGTATACGTGTATTCGATCTCCGTTTCGGAATTCCTTCCTGCGGGCGTAACACTCTATGGATATCTCGTACACACATTCGCTTGCGGATGTCAATTGGCATCATCCGCGCTCCTGACGTTACGACGTAGCATCCCAGTTCTCTTCCAACGCCCCTTGGGCGATGAGTTCAGGCCCGGCGACCAGTTGCTGGCTATCGATACCCTGTAAATTGTCAATCTATCCCAGAGGTACTGATCCCCTCCGTATGGAATACGCACGGCAGAACGCCGTTCCATCGGAGGTTGCGCCGCTATGCGCGAACCACGTGCTTGCAGACGTTCAATGATCTGCAAGATGTTTCAGTTCTGTTTGGAGCCGAAACTGTGGCAGAGGACTTCGACGACTCCGTGTTGAGCCGAACCCTGGATAAGGTGTTCGATGCCGGACCCAAGAAAGTGTTTGGGGTCGCTGCAATGAGAGCGGCTCTTCGGGAAGACGTGAAGGTCGATGTTGTACACGCCGATACCACGTCGTGGTCAGTAAAGGGCCTGTTTGAAGCCAGCTCTCCTGAGGGCGAAGCATTGTACGTTACGTATGGATACAGCCGAGATCACAGGCTTGACCTTAAGCAGTTCAACTACGGCCTGGTGGTTAACGGCGAAGGCATACCACTGATGGGCGAAGCCATGGACGGCAATGAGTCGGATAAGGTTTGGAACGGGCGAGTGATCGAGGAACTGGTAAGTCAACTCACCGACAATCTGACCGAACTGGTGTATGTGGCCGATTCGGCTGTGGTGACGAAGGATAGCCTCGATGTTATTGCCGGCAAGGAAGGCCAACACGCTTGAGAAGAACCTGCTCAAACAGCGGGAAGAGCTTGAAACAAGCCTCAAGCAGCTCGGAACAGTGGAGTTCGCTTGTGAGTCGGACGCCAGGGCAGCCCTTGAGAAGATCAAGCACGAGAATCGCAGTGCGCTGTACGAAATCTCGGGAGATGTGCAGGCCGAAGAACAGGTTCTGAGAAGAGTCAGGCCTGGCAGGCCCCGCGCCCTGGGAGTATCGCCATCGGTATACATTACCATTCCTCAAGTGAATCGCGACTCCTGAGAATCGTGAGATCCAATACACAAAGGCGCTGAATGTGGGTTCCGACCTTCACGGTCGACAATTGCGCTTACCCTAATCCATTGAGTCTGAGCTACTCTCACAGGCTCCTAGCGCGCTTGAGGAATATGCGCTAGGTCTCTCCGCAGGCGGCTCAGCGAGATAGGATTCTGATGAAAACGTAAAGCAGTACGTGCACAGGCGCGGTTCAAGCCCATCAAAAGCCAAGCATGAATTCCATGCTTGCCGCGAGAGCCTCCGCCGCGCTAAGGTTCAGCCTGTCAGCGCCAAGCGACACGCTCCACTTCCCGTCTTGATCTTCGAGCCGTGCATGCCACACGCACTTAATCGCAGGAGTGAGCCGGCACCCCAGTTCGAGCCAGGGCAAGCGCACGCTCCCACTATGCCACGCCGTATTCGCGTCGGAGCGCATTGCATTTGGGTCAAGCGCAACCTTGGCCGACGGCAGGAGCCGCTGGCCATCGTAGTACAGCCGGGCAACGACGCGCGCGCCATTGCAGTTCGCCTCGAGCCCCGCCTCGAGCGCTCTGGGGAGAATCTGGCGCCAGTCCCCTAAGTGTTGGACTCCGGTCATGGTTGGGGCATATACCAGATATCCATGTTCGTCCACGGTAACCGTGTCGGTGTTGACGATGCCCCGAACGAACAATGCATCCTTCCATGTGACCATGCCGACGGCATTCCGAAGGCACATGCCAACGGAAACGTGATCAGAGAGCGCAACCGCGCCCGCAATGTCGATGGCAAACCCCAGAGCCCCACCGCGCGATTCGTCCCACTCGATCTTCTCGAGCGTGCCTACCAGCTTTCCCTTGCCATCAGGCATCTCCTGGGCGACCCCGGCGAGATTGGCGTCGTATAGGCTCCTGCCCCGAATGACGCTAAGGCTCAGTCCAATAGCTCCTCGCCCACGTCCAGAGGACGCTGCAATCGGGGTGGATACACTGATTGTGCCCTTTTGCACAGTGGACGACTTAGCCCAGACGCCGATTTCGTAATCACAATCGCGTTTCTGTGCGTGCTGTGCATCCGACCCCTGCCGAAGCTCTGCAAGCCATCTCACCGTGTCGCCGGACGCGACTCCCTCGGCGATAACCTCCTCGCCCAGCTCAAACCGGATAGCGCTTCCCCACGCCAGTGCAACCGAACTCGATCCTGAGATCTCTATCCTTGCGATGTCCTCCGCGAAGTCATCGGGCAGGTGTTTCGCGAGTCGTTTGAGCGCGCTCTTGCGCTGCGGCCTCCCGGTAAGGCTGAGGGCGGCTTCCCTGGCGACCGGGAGTGCACTGGTGAAATTGGACGACAGCCCGGCATCCAGGCTGAGGCCAGTATATGAGGGACGCGACAGCGCGAATGCAGAAGACGAGCCAACCGGCCCGCTCGCGGAAGTTTGCGCATCATGCCCAGCAACAGCCATAGACAGTACTTCCGGCAACAGTCCGCCGCCCCTGCCGCCCACACACAACGCGGCACTCGCCGGCTGAGCAGCGCCGCACAACACTGCCATAACAGACGCCAGCACAACTAAAGCCCTTCGCCAGTCCCGCCAGACCATCTCCATTTGACATCCCCGCAATCCTGTGCAGTGTTATTGCAGCCGTTAGCCTCAATCGGGTAGGAGGGGGCGTCTAGCCCCCGTCCTCCCACACCACCGTACGTGCCGTTCGGCATACGGCGGTTCATGAAACCTTAGGAATTCTGCGCGTAGAGATCCGTCAAGCTCAGAAGCCCTTGGTTGCGCAAGTGGGCGATGCCGAGGGCTTTGTTCACCTGCGGAGTGTTAGCGAGTCGCCAGTATGCTTTACGCGACCCGCTGATCTTTTGTGCCCACTCATCGGGAATGCCCAGAGCGACAAGGTTTCGCCGCACCGTCTTGGGCCTCTTCCATTGTTTCAGCAGGCACATCCGCAGACGTCGTCGTATCCATTGATCCATCTCCTGGCATACGCTCGGGGTCCGTGCGATTCGGTAGTATCCCATCCAACCTCGCAGGTAGGAGTTGAGCTCGCGAATGCGGCTGGCCATACTCCGCCCATTGCTGCGGCTGGTGATCTCCCGAATTCGCTCTTCGAATCGCTCCCGGGTTTTGGTCGCAACCCGAATTCGAGGCTTTGAGCCTCCGATGAACGAGAAGCCCAGGAATTTGCGTTTTCCCGGCCTATCTACAGCGCTCTTTTCCTCGTTGACCTTGAGCTTCAGCTTGCCTTCTACAAAGCGTCGAACGCTTGCCATGACCCGTTCTCCCGCACGCCGACTCTTGACGTAGACGTTACAGTCATCGGCATAGCGAGCGAACCTATGGCCTCTCTTCTCGAGTTCCCAGTCAAGGTCGTTCAGCATGATGTTGGCAAGCAGGGGGCTTAACGGACCGCCTTGCGGCGTACCCTCCTCGCTTCTCACACACACGCCGTTTTCCATGACTCCGGCTTCGAGAAACGCACGGATCAGTTTGAGCACCCGCTTATCTCGAACCACCCTAGCCACTTTGGCCATCACGATGTCGTGATTGACGCGATCGAAGAATTTGGATAGGTCCATGTCTACTACGAACCCATAGCCTTCTTCGATGTAGCCGCGGGCGGCCTCAACTGCTTGGTGCGCGCTCTTGCCCGGCCTGAAGCCGTAGCTGTGCTCAGAGAACGTGGGTTCAAACAGCGGCGTCAACACCTGTAGAACAGCTTGCTGAATGAAACGGTCCAATGCGGTGGGTATCCCCAGAAGTCTTACGCCTCCGCCCGGCTTCGGGATTTCGTGCCGGCGTACAGGGCTTGGCCTGTAGGTCCCACTGAGCAGCGATTGCTTGAGCT
>JAYFQW010000067.1 GCA_034926675.1 Clostridia bacterium
TATTCCATACGGAGGGGCTCAGTACCTCTGGGATAGATTTACAATTTACAGGGTATCGATAACCAGCAACTGGTCGCCGGGCCTGAACTTATCACCCAAGGGGCGCTGGAAGAAAACTGGGATGCTACATCGTAACGTCAGAGAGAAATGTATCACTGCTGGACATTCTCCGCCAGATGGGGATGGACGAAGACGCTGGTTTTCTCAGGGACGGCGCGCAGCTTCTGACTCAAAGGCTCGTTGAACTCGAAGCTACGGAAAGGATCGGAGCGGATAGATACGAGAGAACGTCGGAGAGATCAACGTACCGGAATGGCTATCGGTCCAGACCCTGGGAAACGAGAGTAGGCAGTCTGGATCTCAGGATACCCAAACTCAGGGAGGGAACGTTCTTTCCAAGCTTCCTGGAGCCCCGGCGAATGACGGAGAAGGCTATCCTGTCAGTAGTCCAGGAGGCGTACGTTCACGGGGCCAGCACTCGAAAGGTGGACGAACTCGTAACAGATCCGACCACCGAGTTGTGAGCATGGCCCTGGTCATAGCGCTCGGCGTCAAGATGACCGGGGATCGTGAGATTCTCGGTTTCGCCATAGGCCCCTGCGAAAGCGAGGCGTTCTGGCATGAGTTCCTGAAAGGCCTGGCATCTCGCGGGCTTAGCGGAGTGAAGCTTGTGATAAGAGATGCCCACGAAGGACTGAAGAAAGCGATACAGAAGGCTTTCCTAGGGGCGTCGTGGCAAAGGTTCACGGTACATTTCATGCGCAACGCGCTTGCCCATGTGCCCCGGGCCACGCAGCAAATGGTTGCGGCCTACATCCGGACGATATTCGCTCAACCCGACCAGGCGACCGCCAAGGTTCAACTCCGGCAAGTTGCGGTTACCCTGGAAGGAAGGTTTCCCAAGGCGGCGCAAATGCTCTGCGCGTGCGAAGACGATATCCTAGCGCACATGGCGTTTCCAAAGGAACACCACAGACAGATTCACTCAACAAACCCTCTTGAGAGGCTGAACAAGGAGATCAAGCGCCGAGCGGACGTAGTAGGCATTTTCCCTAACGCCGATTCAGCGCTCAGGCTTCTTGGATCGGTGGATGATAGAGCAGAACGATGAATGGATCGTACTGCGCAAGTAATTCAGCCAGGAATCCATGGGCAAGCTGTTGCCGCCAGTCGATACAACTGTGGCGCTGCCTCCAGTGGAGTAGACCCTTGATCGAGTCAAGATAGTTGCCGCTAAGCTCATTTTCCGCAGTAGGGGCCTATCAAGTTAAGCGTTACAGGACGGATGGGACAAGACGCGGTCATGCCTGAGGGCGGCGGTATTCTCCAATCAGCAGTCCGAGTTTGTCGAGGATCCGGTAGTGAAAAGGCAGGGCATTTTCGACGTGGCTCACCTCGGCGCCGTTGGGCAGATTAGCCTTGGTCAGGGCGATCTGGTCGAAATCGAGGAACAGTGATGTTGTTTCTTGGGGTTCTTGAGCGCCATGCCGACCAACCCTCGCATCTGTATCGGGGCTATGTTCGACGTGAGTGTTGCCAGTACCTTCTCAGAAGGTTTTGACTATAGTCCGAAAATTCAGCCTTTCCTACTTCGGAAAATGAGCTGAGTGATATACTCGACATGGAATCGCGAGATCTGCTAGAAAGGAGGTGTGAAGGATGGTTGTGAGCAAATCGGACGGCTCGTCGGCGTCCTACAGACTAGCGCGGTCCATCGGCATTCTGACCGCCCCGCCACTCATGGCGCTCGTCGCAACGACATGGATGTATCTGTACAATGCGGAGCTGTTTGGAGATGGAGCAGGCTGGTACTGGATGGCTCTGGCCTTTCTGACAGCACTCCCTGTTTCGGCATACATACTTAAGATGATTATACCGTCGGTCAGAGCTCAGGGCCGACGCGGAGAACGCAGGCTGGCGTTCATCATGTCCGTTGCAGGCTACATAATAGGTACAGCAATCTGCCTGTTGAGGAAGGCGCCCCGAGCTGTGTCGGGGCTGTTCCTGTCGTATCTGGCCTCGGGAGTACTGCTTGCCCTCGTTAACGCCGTACTCAAGTTCAGGGCCAGCGGGCACGCGTGCGGGTTCTCTGGACCGCTTGTCTACCTTGCGCGGATCGCCGAACCTCTGCCAGTGCTAGTGTGCAGCGTCATAGCTCTACCGTTAGTCTACTGGGCCCGGCTCCACCAGGGACGGCACTCATTGCGTGAGCTCCTATGGGGCACGCTTGTGGGGCTTACGGCCACAGGGCTTGTGATGTTGCTCTACATGTAGTTCATGGTGGTGCAGGCATAACGACGCAGGCCCATCCCGAGGCGCATCTGGAGGGCGGCTACTAACCGCACGTTTTGTCTGAGTCAGGTGGCGAACGGAGGGTTTACTGCGCAGGTTCAGACCTAGCGGTACACCCGCCCAGCAATACCTGTGCGGTCGACATGCTGTTCCTGGGCAGTGGCTGTCAGCCAGACGCGCTTCGGCGGGTCAAGCTCCCTTTGTCAGGCTACTGACGCTACGATATAGTATCCCAGTTTTCTTCCAGTAGGTCTTGGCCGAGGGTCCCACGCCCTGTGGCCAGCTACTGGATATCAATACACCGCTATGTTCCAATACCTCCCAAAGGTACTGAGCCCTCTCACGTGGAATA
>JAYFQW010000068.1 GCA_034926675.1 Clostridia bacterium
TCCGAGCGCAGGCCTGAGAACTCATGGTGCACCACGATCCTCTGAAGGAAGGAGTCGTGGACTCGGATCCTGACCATTGGCACAATCGCAGGAGTGCCGGCAAGGATGAGCATGGCGAGGTTCTTGGAGTCCATGTGGAAGCTCATGAGCATCTGAAACTCATGGAGGAGTTCGTGGCGCAGATAGTGGGCCTCATCGACGATGGTCACCCGCGTCTTTTCCTTCTGCACGCTCCTTCTGGACCAGACTATCGTGAAGATCAGTCCGCTCGCTATTCTACCCTGCATATACGGGGAAGAATCGTGCAATTTGACGATATTCGCCGACCACCGGATGCAGCAACTCGCCGCTCCACATTCCTCACATGGCCAGTTCTGTTTTTCGCGTGGTCCTCTCTGCGACTGGGCTAGTCAGCGCGTGTTCTGCCACGGCGTCGCTCCGGGGTCAGTGTATAATGGGCATTGGACCTCGCAAGGCGAAACCCGCATTCTCGGGCATTCGACAATGCCACATCACGCCGCCCAGGAGGAGAGACTTCGTGGCGAATCCATTAACATTCTACGAGTTCTTCGCAGGGGCAGGGCTGGCCAGGCTCGGGCTCGGAACCGACTGGCGCTGTGTTTGGGCGAACGACATAGATCCGCGCAAAGCCGAAGTCTATACCGCCAATTTCGGAGCTGCCGACCTGCATATAGGTGACGTCTCGGAGATCCGCGCTGAATCGTTGCCTCCCCGAGCCGACATGGCATGGGCGTCATTCCCCTGTCAGGACCTATCGCTGGCCGGCTGGCGTCATGGCATGACGGCCCGGAGAAGCGGAACCTTCTGGGCCTTCTGGCGCATGATGCGCGACCTATACGACAATGCTGACCGCCCGCCCGTCATTGCATTAGAGAACGTAGTGGGGCTCCTGTATGGTGATAGCTTCCTGGGGCTGTGTGAGTCATTGGCAGCACTGGGCCTGCAGTTCGGAGCTGTCGTTGTGGATGCCAAACGCTTCCTCCCGCAGTCCAGACCGAGAGTGTTCGTAATCGCCGCGGATTCGAGAGTAGATTGCGGTCGCTTTGTTGAGTCGACGCCTTCCCAATCAGACTGGTTCACCAGCCCTGTGCTGCTGGCTGCAGCGCAGTTGCCTGAGTCCATTGCCAGCCTCTGGCGTTGGTGGAAGCTGCCCGTGCCACAGGCCCCAGTGGCGCCGCTTCAAACGATGATCGAGGATCTCCCTGAGGCTCAGTGGCATGCGCGCGAGGAGACCGAGCGCCTGCTCGGGATGATGTCTCCGCTGAACCGGGCAAAGGTGGAGCAGGCTGCGTCTCAGCCTGGCAGAACAGTGGGCCTTCTTTACAGACGTACTAGAGCAGGCGGACAGCGAGCGGAGGTCCGGTTCGACGGAATAGCCGGCTGCCTGAGAACTCCGCAGGGAGGATCGAGCAGACAGACCGTGGTGGTTGCAGACTGCGGCGCGGTTCGCACCAGGCTGCTCGCCCCTCGGGAGGCCGCCAGGCTGATGGGCGTCCCTGATTCATACTGGCTGCCGCCAAATTACAACAACTCATATCGGGCGATGGGGGATGCAGTTGCTGTGCCGGTAGTGCAGTGGCTATCAAAGCACCTTCTGCTCCCTCTTGCTGAGGCCTGCGCAGCCGAACAGTGCGGCATTAGGGGAGCATCCATTGGTCAGTCCAATCAGGCGTCATTGTCGCGATCAGCTGCCGAAAAACTGGCAGTCACATGGACGAGATCGCATTGGGGTAAATCTGACGACTCTGAAACAGCTTCCAGCTACGCTGAGCGACTGGTACGAGAGTGAGTGCCCGAATGCCGACGAGGAGCCGAGGAGATACGTGATCTGTGCCGGGCTGGCAGTCTTGGAGCAGATGAGAAACACATTTCCCATACGGGAAAGCGACTATATCACCGATGGCAATCAGGTAAAAGCCAGCGGAACCCTCATCAAGTCCATACTGAAGCGTTACGGGGAAAGACGCACTCTCTCAACTGAGGGCGGTCGGACCACAAGGGGAACTCGGCGAGCACAGTAGAGCGAGGATAGCGGGCATGCTCCGGGCTCTTCTGGAGGAGTACAACCGGCGCGTTGCAGCAGTCGAGACCGATACGTCAATTCAGATCATCGTACCGGACAGGCTGTAGGGTGGACTAGGCATACCTCCACCGCACCTCACCAGGGCCCGTTTCCGTGGCTTCCGGTCACGCGCCTCTGGGAGCGCCGCCGTGGGCCCCAAGCAATGCCAACTCGTTGAGCAGTCGGGCGATGTCAGCATCTGCCTGGCACTCCCACACCACCCTGACTCTCCATCCCATCTTCTCCAACTCACTCCATTCTGCCTGATCCCGTTCCTTGTTCCGCGTCAGCTTGCGCGTCCAGTAGCTCTGATTCGTCGCAGGAATGCGAGTGCGCTTACAGCCATGAACATGCCAGAAGCAGCCGTTCACGAATATGGCCATTTCATACCTGGGCAGCACAATGTCGGGTTTACCTGGCAGGTCAGCGCGATGAAGCCGATACCTGTACCCCGCCCTGTGAAGCGCACGCCTTACACGCATCTCAGGCGACGTGTCGCGCGACTTCACCTGCGCCATGATCCAGCTCCTGGTATCGTGATCAAATGTGTCGCTCATTGACGTCCTCCTCGACTCTAGGTTCGCCCCACACGCGCGCTGGCCTCTCGCCCACCAGACCCACCTGCTGCTAACGATACGACGATAGGTTCCGCACGCACGAGCCTATGAGGACGGTATTCTCTCATAGTGGGCGTGGTTCCTACTGTAATATGTAATACTGCGCACCACTTCTGTCCCTCACCGAATACCCCCGGATTATCGCAGGAGGTGTATCAAGCCTCCCGGAGAATCAAGGTGCGCACGCGCCAAGGCGCCGCCGTCTGCTGGTCCCCTTCGACAGCTGAGTGGACTGCCTGGCGCGAGGCCGACTGGAGGAGATTAGCGATGCGCCGAACTCTGCCGCTGACAGCTCTTCTGTTGATGATCCTAGCAGTACCGGCAATCATGCAGGCTGCACATTCACCGCTGTCCGTCGCGTCGCTAGAGCCGGGACTGGAGTGCGTTTGGGCGCTCCAGAAGCCGAAGGGTCCCGTTGCGCTGATGGCGTGGTGGACAGATGACACTGGGGCGCCTATCGATCCTGGCAGTCTCGATGGCTTTAGCATCATGCCTGCTTCTCAGCTTGTGGAGGCATCGTCGGGAATCGCCATGTACGATGCCGCGGGCAACCTGCTTCATATGGTTACAATAGGCACACGCCCGGAGTTCACGGAAACGCCTGGTGTTGCTGATACAGCCCTCATGGGGCTGGTTTGGAATCTTGTTCGCGATGCGAATGGAACGGTATCCGAGGTTTCGATCGCCGCGCCTGATGGCACGCCCATCGGTTCTATTGAGTACACACGCGATGCTACTGCAAATACCGTGACAGAGACATGGCGCGATGCGAAACCGCAAGTCCGGGCAAGTGTGGTCTGCCATTACGATAGCGCAGGGCGACTCGCGTCTCGAATACTCCATGTTCCAGGGGAGCCGCATAGCACGTATGAGGAATTCGTCTACATGTGGGACCAACCTGAGGCGACAGAGGCAGTTCGAGTTGTACCCATTGGCGCCCCACACCCAGGAACAAGGAGCACAAGGTACTATGTGAACACCTCCGGACTGATCACAGCCGCAGAGGTGACTGATTCGGGAGACGCGCCAACCGAAGGTCCGGATGACGACAATAGCCCACAGCCAGTTGAAGCTGCCAGTGCGGCCCGCAGATATGAGTATTCCTACTTGCTCGACTCAAGTGGAAACTGGATCAGACGCGACTGCCAACTACAGGTGGAAGGAGGCGATAGCCAAGAGACTGTGGAGACGATAGTACGCACTATCGCGTACTACTCGCCGCAGGACCTCGCCTCAGCGTCAGTGCCCGCGTCAGCATCGGCATTCACGTCGGCGTCCGCATCGGCCCTGCCCTCGGCCTTCTCAGGGAGGGTCGTGGATCCATCGGGCGCGGCCATAGAAGGCGTGTCCATAGCGCTCCAGGCCGATTCCGCCCCCATATCCACGAGCGCAGATGGAGGCTGGCGCGCAAGCGAGTTCACCATCACTCCTGCAAAGGAAGGCTGGGCTTTCGTCCCCGAGGTATTGAAGACGTCGCGAGCTGCGGATGATATGGGCTTCATAGGGACGTATTCCGCATCTGGCCGTGTCACTGATGAAAATGGGCAGGCAGTGGAAGGCGTGGCCATTTCGTTCACGAATGGCTGGCCTGCGGTCGCCACGGGCAGCGACGGCAGGTGGACCATCAGCGGGCTCCACGGTCAGATCGTTGCTTCGCCGTACAAGAAGGGCTGGCGGTTCTCGCCCTCCACGCAAAGCCTAGAAGGGCCGTCGAGAGATTCCGACTTTGCTGGGGAATTGGTGCAGTTCACCGCCAGTGGATGCATTGTCAACCCCAGCGACATCGGGGTCGATGGCATCCTCCTTGAGCTCAGCAGCCCATATTCATCGGCCACATCCGACACGTTCGGCTACTGGCAGCAGGACGATCTTGAGGGCAGTGTAGTCGTGAGGCCAAGCAGCCAATGGTTCACGTTCACGCCATCCCAAGCAGTGGTAACGAAGCAATCACCCGAGGCGGTTTTCACCGCGACGCACCGAGTGCTCTGCGACTATTTCAACTACGACTGGCTCTTCGGATCGCCATCGGTTGCAGGCACTCCAGCAGTCACGCGATGGGAGGACAAGTTCAGCCACTCCTGGGGATCTGGAAACCCGGCGCCAGCCATCAACTCCAACTGTTTCTCAGCCCGCTTCACAGCTCAGGTCCCGCTTAACTCTGGCGCCTATGAGTTCACCGTTGTATCCGACGACGGTGCAAGGATGTGGATTGATGGCACACTGGTAGTTGACGCCTGGTACGCGCAGGACGACGGCCGGCATGTAGCGCGAAGGCATATGTCTCAGGGAGTGCACAAGATCGAGATTCACTACTTTGAACGATGGGGAGAGGCTTATCTGAATGTGGAATGGAAAAAGCAGTAGAGTGAAGCCGAGGCTCATTCACACAATCCAGTCGACGCAGCCATGGAAACAGTCGGCGTAGCCAAGAGCCTATTTGTTCTTGTGGTCCCGGGCGCGTCCTCTTAAGCAGTTGAGTATGTATCCATTGCTGACCCGCGAGAGCCCTTGAACATAGGTCCATGCTGGATCGATCTTTCTCATAGGTAGGATGCTCGGGATCTTGCTCTGCATTCGATCAAGCCGCAGATCTGTTTCGACTACCTCTATGAGCTTGACGTTGTGTTTCAGGCTCAGGCTTGACTTGATGTGGTCCCTCGTCTGCCTGTTCGCAAGCTCAACTTCACTGGGAAACTGCGGCGTTGTCTCGTAGTGTTGCTGACCATTGAACTCGAACACAACACCTACTGTGTACTCCCTATCACACTCAAGGCGCCCCATGGTGCTGGCACTATCAAGGTGAGGGGGGCGGCTGTTGTCGAAGAAATCATGCGTGATTATCATCAGATCCAACCATTTCTTCATGATGCACTCGCCTCTCGCGAACGCACGATCCCGCTCTTCCTCCAGCATCTGCACCATAACGACCTGCAGTGGATCAGGAACGGTTGCCACAGGAATGCTGCACCCCTTCTCAGATAGCATGATCAGCCATCCAGCTGCCTCAAGCGCTCTGCATTCCCTCTCCACGATATCTCTGCGCGTGGAGACGATCCGGCCGAGCGTGGTGATGGAACGGGGCTGCATTCGATCAATTGCCTGATACACCGCCTTGGACTGTAGGCTAAGGCCTGGAGCAACGAGCAACTGCGATAGTACCCATCCCCCTATCCGTCCTCCAATCAACATGATATCCTCCCCGATCACAGCAATGTCGTCAGCATGTTAGCACGATTGGGAAGTTGCTGGAATCGCCCATGGTGACTAGCCCCCACGGTGATTTCGTGGTCAGACCCACGCGCCATCCCCGAAACCCGCGACAGGCATGTGCAGGCACACGCGATGGAAGGCACGCGGGCGGATGTGGGCGTAGACGTAGGCGTGGGCGTAGGCGTGGGCGTAGGCGTGGGCGTAGGCGTGGGCGTAGGCGTGGGCGTAGGCGTGGGCGTGGGCGTAGGCGTGGGCGTAGGCGTGGGCGTAGGCGTGGGCGTGAGCGTAGGCGTGGGCGTAGGCGTGGGCGTAGGCGTGGGCGTGAGCGTAGGCGTGGGCGTAGGCGTGGGCGTGAGCGTAGGCGTGGGTGCACGGGTGTATGCGAACACAGGACCCTCCATCAATGCGAATGGAGCAGCTTGTACGGAATTCGTACTGCGATGGCCGGAGAGCTGTACGGAAAGCGTACTGCTCTCCGGGCAAAACCGCCATAAGGTCGCCGTGATCGTACATATTTTTCCATTATGTTAGTGCTTTACATACATATTGGGGCTTTCGGGGCCTTAATGTGCGTATCGCACCGCCTTCGCACCCGACCGCTGGCGAATTCCGCAGACCGCAGTACGGAATCCGTACTGGTCACACCCGAAACCAGTACGAATTCCGTACTGCGTCAGGCAACGCCTGACGTTTCCATCTAGTGCGCGTCTCACGTCGTGCGCGTCTCACGTCGTGCGCGTCTCACGTGGTGCGCGTCTCACGTCGTGCGCGTCTCACGTGGTGCGCGTCTCACGTCGTGCGCGTCTCACGTCGTGCGCATCTCACGTCGTGCGCATCTCACGTCGTGCGCGTCTCACGTCGTGCGCGTCTCACGTCGTGCGCA
>JAYFQW010000069.1 GCA_034926675.1 Clostridia bacterium
GAATCCCGGCCCCGCCCCCCGCGCGACTGCTCCCCCGGACAAGCACAAGAGCACATGAGGTAGGCGGCGCACCCGCGCCGCCTTTCCTTCATGTGCAGCTACGTGCGTTGTGCCCGCCGCGGGCATCGTCACACCGGGAACCTGCCGCCGATCCACTGGCGGCATTCAGTCGCGCCTCGGCGGCATGCCTCATGGGTCCGGGCGGACTTTCTCATTTTTGAGCGCGAGCCGCTGGAAAACCCTCACGGATGAGAATCTACACCCGTCGTTCCACTCAAAATTGAGAATCCCGGCCCCGCCGCCCGTGACTGCACGCCCGAACAAGCGCCGAAGCATACGAGGTAGGCGGCGCATCCGCGCCGCCTTTCCCTTATGTGCAGCTACGTGCGTTGTGCCCGCCTCGGGCATCGTCGCACCAAGAACCTGCCGCCGAGCCACTGGCCGCGTTCAGTCGCGCCTCGGCGGCGTGCCTCATGGGTCCGGGCGGACTTTCTCATTTTTGAGCGCGAGCCGCCGGATAATCCTCACGGATGAGAATCTACACCCGTCGTTCCACTCAAAATTGAGAATCCCGGCCCCGCCCCCCGCGCGACTGCTCCCCCGGACAAGCACAAGAGCACATGAGGTAGGTGGCGCACCCTCGCCGCCTTTCCTTTATGTGCAGCTACGTGCGTTGTGCCCGCCGCGGGTATCGGCGCACCGGGAACCTGCCGCCGATCCACTGGCCGCATTCAGTCGCGCCTCGGCGGCATGCCTCATAGGTCCTGGCGGACTTTCTCATTTTTGAGCGCGAGCCGCCGGATAATCCTCACGGATGAGAATCTACACCCGTCGTTCCACTCAGAATTGAGAATCCCGGCCCCGCCCCCCGCGACTGCTCACCCGGACAAGCACAAGAGCACATGAGGTAGGCGGCGCACCCGCGCCGCCTTTCCTTTATGTCCAGCTACGTGCGTTGTGCCCGCCGCGGGAATCGTCACACCGAGAACCTGCCGCCGACCCACTGGCCGCATTCAGTCGCGCCTCGGCGGCGTGCCTCATAGGTCCGGGCGGACTTTCTCATTTTTGAGCGCGAACCGCCGGAAAATCCTCACGGATGAGAATCTACACCCGTCGTTCCACTCAAAATTGAGAATCCCGGCCCGCCCCCCGCGACTGCTCACCCGGACAAGCACAAGAGCACATGAGGTAGGCGGCGCACCCGCGCCGCCTTTCCTTCATGTGCAGCTACGTGCGTTGTGCCCGCCGCGGGCGGCGGGGCCAGGCGCGGGTGCAGGTGCAGGGGCAGGCGCGGGGGCGAGCGCAGGCGGGCGGCCGGAGCCCGCCAAGGGCAAGAATAGCAGCTCCTGAGTCCTGAGAGCCACGATCTCCACACACACCAGCATCTGAACTGGCGCGTGCCATCACCGGAAACATGTGGTAGGCTAGTGAAAGGTGGGCTTGCAGCTTGCAGCCTGAGATCACCTGGAGGGCTGTCCTACAATGCGCATTCGAGGCTGCCCCAAACGGCGTTACGCTGCCAGCATTCCGCTCTCAAATGCATATATGCTTCTGTTCGCCATGCGTTTCCCAGAGGCGTTCTGGGTGGTGTACCTCCGCTCACGAGGAATGTCATTTGCGGCCATCGGCCTTCTGGAGACGGTCTTCCACATCGCGTCTCTCGCAGGAGAGGCGCCATCGGGCTGGATGGCGGACCGAGTCGGGCGCAAGGCGAGTCTGGTTCTTGGACGGGTCCTGTCCGTCGCAAGCGCCTCGCTCATCCTAGCGGCCGACGGGACCTCACACCTGATCCTGGCTTTCGTACTGTCCGCGCTCAGTTACACGTGCCACTCCGGCGCCTACGACGCGCTGGTGTACGATGAACTCAAGCAGGATGGAAGGCAGGACGACTTCACACGAGTGATGGGCGTGGCCAACGCGCTCTTCCTCGGAGGAAGCTCCGTGGCTGCCCTGGTAGGCGGATTCGCGGCCCGGCGCAGTTTCCGTCTTCTCTACCTGTTCTCCATCGCAGTGGACCTAGTCGCCCTGTGTGTGCTGTGCTTCCTCCGGGAGCGCCCATTCGCGCAAACCGTCGCGGATGGCGCCGAAGTCGGCTCCCCGCAGCATCTCAGCCCGATTCGGGATCTCCGTGAACTCAAGCACATTCTGAGCAATCGAAGCCTCGCAGGGCTAATAGCGCTGTGGGCCATTCCATCAGTGCTCTCTACGACCTTTCGCTTCTACAGCCAGAGTTATCTCTCCGACGCTCTCATCCCAGTTGCCATGATAGGGGCGATCAAGACAGCAGCTGACCTCCTTGCCGTCATCCCGTCTAGCCTTGCATACAAGCTGGAACGGTGGCCTGGAGACTGGCGCCCCTTGTGGGCTGGGAGCGGGATTACCGCACTCCTGGTCATCGCCGCCGGCATGATGCCGGATAGAAGTGGGCTATCGGGGCAGGCGATTCGAGCAGGCCTGTTCATCACAGTGATAGTGTGCAGCGAGGCAATGTATCCTCTCTTCAGCAATGCAATCAACCTCATGTCCCCGTCGCACCTCCGTGCGACGGTCATGTCCGCCGCAAGCATGGCCTTCAGCGTGATGATGATGGGGATATTCCCGGCCGTGGGCTGGTGCGGAGATCTGGTCGGCCTGAAACGCGGATTCATGGGGGCGGGCGCCGCCGCCTTGAGCGCTGGCGCGGCAGTGCGAGCGTACGTTGGAACTCGCACGACGGCGCGGCGTGAGGTCGACTGATTCGCCCCCTCAGAAGCTACGCTCGCTCCCCCTCGCGGATCGCGCGCATGACCTCCGGGACGACCTGCTGCTTGCGGGAGACAACCCCGGCGAGGAAGAACGAGGATGTCCCCGCCGCAACACCGAAGGCCCGCTCCACCAGTCCTAGATCCCTGGCAACCCATAGCATCTCTGAGCCCTCACTCACCACATCGGTAAGCATCAAGGCTACAAGGCCATAACCGGCGTCCTCCAGCAGGTGGCGCATCACCCGAATCAGCTCTCCTTTGAGCGAGTCGGTGAACCCTCCGTATGTCGTCGCCTGCCCTATTCCCACCTTCGATTTGCTCACGGTGAATTCCTTGAAATCCGAACGGAGAATCTCATCCGGATTCGCGTCATCCACATTGCATTTCGCCTCGAGGATCCTGAGGGACAGGCTCCCCAAGTCGATGCCCGCGATGCCAGCGAGTATCTGCGCCTCTTCCAGGTCATGCCGGGTAGATGTAGGCGATTTGAACGCGAGGGTGTCGGAGATGATGGCAGAGCACATCAGCCCGGCGAGCTCCGGGCGAAGCGCCGCCGACTGCTGCCGCGCAACACTGCTCACGATAGTGGCCGTGGATCCCCAAGGTCGGTTCACAAAAAGGATGGGCTGGTCGGTCTCAATAGTCCCAATCCTGTGGTGATCGATAACCTCCAGCACCTGGGCATGCTCAAGCCCATCGATCGATTGGCTCCTCTCGTTGTGATCCACCAGAATGAATTGTTTGCGTGGCGGGTCGATGAGGTGATTCCTTCCAAGGAGCCCTGCAGGCCGACCATGTTCATCCATCACCGGGTAGAGTTTGTATGGATGTGTCCGCATCTCTTCCTTGACTTCCAGGACCAGATCATCCTGGCCGAAAGATCTGAGGGCATCGCGCGTCATAACCTGATCGATGGGGACTGCCTGCCAGAGAAGGCGCAGGCAGGTGAAAGTATCGTATGGTGTGGATATGACAGCCGCTCCCCTATCCCGCGCCAGCCAGAGGATGTGCTCCGACGCCATCGCCCCACCAGTGATGATTGCTGCTGACACGCCACACTCCAGCGCCGCCGCCTGAACATCCTCCCTGTTGCCCACGATCAGCAGATCCCCTGCGGCTATCGCCTCGACGAGATCGCGAAACCTGCCGTCGCCAACCACTACGTTTCCCCCGCACTGTGTCGGACCCTCCACCAGAATCCGCCCGCTTAGCGTCTGGGCGATATTGATGACCGGCAGCAGATAGCGAGATCTGGCTATGGATCCATTCAGCTCTGCCCTGGCCACATCGCCAATCGTGACCACACCTGCGAGTCTGCCATCCTCATCAACGACACATGATGTGGCGGTCCTCTTCTCCTGCATCGCGCTCCAGACCTCAAGCAGGGTAGTTCCCTGCCTCACGGCCATAGGCGCGTCAAAGATCACGTCCTTCACCTGCGCATACGCATTTGGAAGGAACAGCGGCGGCTCGAAGCCAAACTCGTTGAGCACGAATGCAGTCTCGTGGTTCACCGACCCAATCCTTGTCGGTATGGCTGTCGAATCTCCCGCCTGCTCATTCTTCACATGGGCGTACGCAATCGCGGAGACCACCGAGTCGCAGTCGGGGTTGCGATGGCCCACCACATAGATGCGTTTTCCAGCCACAGTTCCAGTTGACACCGCACAATCATCTCCGCAGCCTGCTATGTCGCCATTCTACTCTGCCATAGCAGTGAAGTCCAGACTCCGACCGGACCTGCGTGCCGTGAACTCCTCGGAACGGCCTCGCATATACAGAGAAGGCAAGCACACATGGAAGGTGATCCCCATGCCAAGAGGAACGCGTGATCCATCAGCCACAGAACTCCAAGCGCGTGCAAGCGAACTAGTTGCTCAGGCTCGAGGAGATCGCTACTCCTTCGGCCCGCGCGTGAACAGCTCAGCAGGAGCACAGGTCGCAGCGGAAGGGCAGCGCGCGCTCGTGATCGCAAGCCAATCCCGCTGGAACGCGCCGACACTACGGTCAGCCCTCGGATCACTACGCAGTAGTCGGGTGATTATCGCCGGAGGGCAGGTATTCAGAGGCGCACGACCGGGAACACCGAGTGAGGACGTATCGCGGATTGCGTCGCTCATACGTGGGCTGAGGCCGGATTGCATTGTGGCGATCGGAGGCGGAAGCATAATCGACGGCGCGAAGGCCGCAAACATCCAAGCCGTCGGGGACCAGCGAATGAAGCAGCAGTCGAATGCAGGCTTACCGTCAGAGGGGCGACCGCCCATTCCCCTGGTGGCGATCCAGACAGCCGCAGGCTCGGCATCGCACCTGACGAACCTCGCCTGGGTGGCGAATACCAACGGCCGTTCTGTTCGACTCATCTCCGGCAGTGCGGTCACACCTGTGCGGGCTGTGTTCGATTCCACGGTGACCCGGACTGCGCCAAGAGGCGTCGTGCTGGACGGAGCTTTCTACGGAGTGTTCCGAGGCATACATGCGGCCCTATGCGCAAGTGATGATCACTCAGCGGAAGCGCTGGACGGAGCTGGTCTCGTGATCGAGCTTACCCTCCAGAACCTCCCCAGAGTTCTCGCAGACCAAGAGGGCGATGAGGCCAGGGAGGCCATGGCGATTGCGACTGACCTGGCTGGGCTTCTGGCCATCTCCAAACACGAGGGGCTGCCTGCCGCACAGGCAATATGGCTCGCCCTCGCGCAGATCCCAGGGCACATGCGGGCATCTGCCATCATCGCTCCATACCTCGTTGGCGCATTCGTCAACAGGGCAGAGCGCAGAGTGCGTGCCATAGGCGAAATCTACCAGCGCGCGGGCTACATCCAGAAGGACATGGACGGCCTGAGCGGCCGCAAACTCGGCGCGGCCGTGGCAGGAGGCATGCTCAGGTTCATGATAGGATCGGGCTATCCGACCTCCCTTCCCAGCGTGCCCGGGTTCAGCTGGCTGGGCATCGCCGGAGCTATGGAGGCCGTAACGGGCTGGCTGCAGAGATCGGATGACGAAGCCTTGTATGCGGACGCTGGAACCGCCCGGCCTCGCGTCGGGCCTTGGAGCGCCTCCAACACCTCCGCGAGGCCATGGCGCAGCAACGCAGAGAGGGCTGAGATTCTGAGCGCCGTTCAAGCCACGTTTGCAGCCGCGATGTCTGGGGACGTGGGGGTTCTCACTTCATAGTCATCCTCAACACAGTCATTTGCAGCGCACCTCGCGTTTCCGCGCGCAATGCGATACAGCTAGACCTCACAGCAAGGCTCTTGCAGACCCCCGCCTCTGGCGTGGGGTCTACGACCTCTGCCCGTACTTGTTGACGAAGAAATCGCGCATCGTGGCAACGTGCTCGTCGGAAAGGGGGACAGCGCCTCCGATGAGCTGGGAGAGAAGGTACGCGAATGCACCCTTCTCAACTATCTCGCAGGTCGTGAAGGCCTCCTTGGCGGTGCGGCCGAGGCATACTGCGCCATGGTTCGCCAGGAGCACTGCGTTCGATGCACCCAGCGCCGAGGCACAGGAATCCACCAACTCCTGTGTTCCCGGGAGGGCGTAAGGAGCGATCGGCACAGGGCCCCCAACGAGCTGGGCCAGATCATCAAGTATCGCCGGTATGGGTTTGCGTGCCGATGCCACCGTGCAGGCGAATCTGGAATGGCTGTGTATGATCCATCCGATAGCTGGCCTTTGCAGGTAGATCTCCCTGTGCAGCCGACTCTCCACCGATGGCGTCCTCATCCCCAATGCCTTGGAGGAAGCCAGCTCAACCAGGCAGATATCCTCATGGGTCAGGGTGTCGTAATCCATGCCGCTCGGCGTGATCAACATGTGATCATCGTCCAGGCGGCAGCTGACATTGCCCCATGTGCCTGTCACTAGTCCCGAGGCGAGCATCTTCTGCCCAAGTGCGATCAGGTCGGAGCGCATCTGATCGGAGCGCATCGACATCTCCGAGTCCAGTGGCGACATTGCGCGAATCTCCTCCATTCGTTTCCACATCGAGCTACTCCCCACTCGAAATCGCGGCAAGCTCCCGCCCATACGGGGGCCTCACTGTGCCCCGCTCGGTGATGATCGCTGTGATCAGTGCGTTCGGAGTGACGTCAAACGCGGGGTTGTACACCCGCACCCCATCGGGAGCAGTCTGACGTCCGAAACCGTGCGAGACCTCGCATGCGTCTCTCTGCTCTATTGGAATCTCATCGCCGCTCGCGAGGGAAAGATCCAGCGTACTGACTGGACAGGCCACGAAGAACGGCACACCGTGCATCCTGGCCAGGCATGCCAGCCCGTACGTGCCGATCTTGTTGCACACATCGCCGTTCGCAGCGACCCTGTCTGCGCCCACGATGATCAGGTCCACATCGCCCCGGGCCATGAGGGACGCAGCCATGTTGTCGCATATAACAGTCACATCAATCCCGGCCTCTGAGAGTTCATAGGCGGTTAGGCGAGAACCCTGGAGCAGAGGGCGCGTCTCATCTGCCCAAACTCGAACCGACTTGCCCTGTTCCTGCGCAACATACAGTGCAGCAAGGGCAGTCCCCCACCCTGCGGTGGCCAGCGCCCCGGCGTTACAGTGGGTGAGCACCGATGCCCCATCGGGAATCAGTGCTGCGCCATATTCCCCCATTGCCCGGCATGCCCGGTTGTCCTCCTCGATCATGGCCTTGGCCTCCGCAAGGATGATCTCAAAGAGGGCGCTCGGGTCTGCTGACTCTCCCCGCGCGTGCGCATCGTCCACGCCAAGCCTAGCCGCCTGTTTCATGCGGTTCACGGCCCAGGGAAGGTTAACGGCAGTAGGACGGACCTGCACAATGTCAGCGCACACTTCTTCGAGGGCATCCAGGCATTCCTCATCAGACGCGAATGCTCGGCAGGCCATGCCCAGGTACACACCGAAGGCGCCAGCTATCCCGATCGCAGGCGCCCCACGAACTCGAAGCATGGCGATGGCCTCGCACATCTCGTTCATGGTGCGGACAGTGATGTACTTGAGTTCCGTCGGTAGAAGGGTCTGATCGATCAGACGGACCGCATGCTCCCGCTCATCCCATGAAATCGGGATGAGGCGAGTTTGGCGAATCTTCTTCGCCACTGGCTCAAGTTGAACTGCCCACTCAGTCATGACCTCTTCTCTCCCCCCAGCTCGCATGACAAGCCCGTGGAACCACACGGTTCTATCCTCTACATGGAAACCTGCTTGCGCTCGAACAGGACCACCGCAACTGCGAATAGGGCCAGAGAGATCACGGCGAGCGCCAGGCGCCACACGAGTGTCAGCACGGCAAGGTTGAAGATCAAGCTCAGCCAGCGCTCAGCGAGAGCAGACCCTCCTTGCCCACTATCCCTCTCAGAGCGGGCGGCATCGACTCCATCATGCGCATGAGCTCCAGCATGAACTCGGAACCCATCACTACTCGTATCGCCGCAACGTTGACGACCGTTACGAACGCACCCAGCAACACCGCTGCATGGCCGTACATCGGGCGTCGCGGCAGGAGGCATGATGCTGTCAGAGCTACAGGATTTCGCGGGGGCTCACACCCACCGTCTTGCGCCTTCGATTCACGGCTTCCCATATCAGATCCCGAACCCGGCGGGGATCACTCACACCAATGAGGCGGAACTCCGGAGTCGATGGATCGGTGGATAACAGCTCTATCTGGCCAATTCCAAGCATTCGATCGGAAAAACCCTGCGTAAGCCTGATGTCTTTCACACGCGCCAGATCGATCTGCTCCTCCCTTCTGGCGAGCAGCCCAGACGTGACCAGCAGTCGCTGCGTGGTCAAAACGTATCTAGTGTTAGTCCCTATCTCCTTGAGGTGAGGCTTCCCCTCCCATAGAACACCTTCAGTGGAGGTGCGCGGCGATTCCTCACCGCCTAGGCGAGCGCCGCACGCACTACAGAACCTCGCCTGGTTGTCGCTGCCAGCGCCGCATTTCGGGCAGCTAAGCATGGCATTATCCCCCTCGCAGGCTTGCTCCAAACCCAAGCCCTAATCCAAACGATTCTACGAGCACTGTATCATCCTCCTTCTGCGCCCGCAATCTCACGTCCGTGCAGATTATGGGACCTCTCCTTCCATAGTGCGCGCCAGCAGGTGGACCGAGGCGCGTTCGCTAGTCGTGTATCTCCAGCAGCGCCCCCTCTGGGATGGTCTCGTAGAACCAGCGAGCGTCCTCCATGGCCATTCGAATACACCCGTGAGATGCCTTGCTTCCGAGGAGATCCGCCTCCTCCGCGATCACCTGCTGATTCGCGTCACACGTGACACTGTGAATCAGGTAGGCGCCCCAGCCGAGAAAGGACACCCAGTACCTTGCTCCCTGCCCATACCGGGAGTTGAAGAACCACTCTCCTCTGTTCTGAACGTGGAAAACCCCACTTGGAGTCGGCGTCCCATCCTTGCCCGATGATATAGTCATCCTCCTCACGACCTGCTCTCCGCTCATGACTGTAAGGGTCTGGGCGGACTGGTCCACGTCGACCCAGATGTCCTCTTTCATTGCTCAACCTCCGCTCCGAGCATTGGCTGACCTCCAACGGCTCCACAGCTCGACCGTCCGCCAGCTATGCAGCTCATCTTCGGTTCTGCACGTCCATCATACGTCTGTTCCGGAGCACTGGTGCTGTGCGCAATGAACCAGGATGGCGTCTGCGAAGCAAGCGGAAGCAGTGCGCACACAGCCCACACCACGGCAAGCTCAGATGACGCGTTCCAAGTCGCCGGCCGACGCCCGGTCCGGCAATACCTTAACGTCAGCAGCAGCGCCGACGATCCGGTAACCGTAGTCGAGGAGACGCGCAGCCTGAGACGCAGCACTCTCCCTGCTCTGCGCCTGCATCACCACGCATATCAGCCGCACGCCTCCTGACCTCGCAGTCGCCACGAGGTGATACCCTGCAGTATCAGTATGACCTGTCTTGAGCCCGTCGCACCCTCTGTACGATCCTACTAGCTGGTTGGTATTGCTCATTACGAAGGCAGGGTGGGTCCGGAATACCTTGCTCTGGACCCTGCTCCATTCGAGGACGGCAGGGTGCCGCAGCACCTCCCGAGCCAGGCAGGCCATGTCCCTCGCAGTCGTGTATCCCTCACGTGATGCAGCATCCTGGGGAAGCCCGGTCGCATTGACGAATACGGTCCCATCCATGCCGAGCTTCTGCGCGCGGCGGGACATTCGGCGAACGAAGGCCTCTTCGCTGCCTGCGAGGTGTTCGGCGACCGCGACAGCGGAATCGTTCGCCGAGGCGATCATTGCAGACTCCAGCAGCTGCTCCAATGTGAACCTTTCACCTGCATCGATCCACACCCGAGATCCCCCCGTCGACGCAGCCCGTCGGCTCACGACGACCCGGTCCACAAGTTTCGCCCGCCCGTCGTCCACTGCCTCCATAGCCAGAAGCACCGTCATAAGCTTGGTCAGGCTGGCTGGCGGAAGCCGCCTGTCGGCGTTCTTGGCAAATAGCACCCGGCCGGAATCCGCCTCGATCAGCAGAGCGGACGTGGCACTCAGCTGGGATGCCAGTGCAGCGGGATTCGTATCCATTGTTCTGGTTCGGCCCGCCATGATGATGGCGATCAGGACGACGACAACAACCAATGCTGCGACACCCCACGGCGCCGCCCCGACATGCGTTCTCTTGACTGCCTGCATCACACCAAGTCTCCCTTAGCCGAACAGCGTGAGTGAGCCATCACAAGCCACGCATTCCCGCGCTACCCAGCATGCCATCTAGATCGGCGCATCGTCTACAACTGTAGTCGATACTACCACGGACTTTTCACGTAGTCAACCGATGCTGTCATTCACCCTCATCGGAATCCGCCCACGTCCCATCAATGGGGCGCCAAAGCTGTTCAGGGACGCTTGCCGTGGCGACGGCCTGATGTTATGATCTCCCTCAATAGGCCGAGAGGAGTGAGGGTGTTGTTGTGTGGAGAAAGGGTAGTGCTGCGGGAGTTCCGCGAGGAGGATCTTGGCGCCATTCATGCCTGGGTGAACAATGAAAACATCACGAAGAATCTGGGATTCCAGGTGTTTCCCCAGACTCGCGAAGAGAGCCGCGCGTTCCTCGACCGGCAGTTGCACAAAGCCGGGGCGCCCAGGGAGGGGGTTTTCGTCATCTCCTTGAAGGGCGACCCCTCTCTCGAGTACGTCGGATCAGTTGGCCTTCACGCCATTGATTCCAGGAATCGCAGCTGCGAACTGGGGATCGTAATCGGCCGTGAGGACCTGCTCGGACAGGGTTTGGGTCACGAGGCCATCCGGCTGACGCTTGGCTTCGCCTTCGGATTCCTCAACATGCACAAGGTGAACCTCCGCGTGTTCGAGTACAATGAGCGCGGTCAGCGCTGCTACAGAAGCTGCGGGTTCATCGAGGAGGGCCGCATCCGGGATCAGCGGTACTATGACGGCCGCTATTGGTCCGAGATCATCATGGGTATCACGGAGAGCGAGTTCGCGGCAGGCTCAGCAAGTTGCCATACAGCCTGAAGGCTCCGAGCGCCAAAGCGCCTAGCTGCGCGTATCGCATCGGCGGAGGTCTCGCAGGAGTACTGCAGGAACTGCGCGAATATTAATAAGTGAAGTCGGATCGGACGGGAGCGTGAAGGCCTTGCTAACGCAGATCATCAGACGTCGCCGGCGCCTTCTGCTTGTCTTTGGAGTGATTGCGCTGCTCGTCCCCGCGATCATGGCGCGCATCATGGCATCGGGCGCGCCTTCAGCCAGCACCGAACCCGTGGCAGTCCAAGCCACACAACCAGGGAGCAAGCCGACGCCGACCGCATCGTCCACCACGCTCACCACGCCCCCAGCCACGACCTCCGTCACAATCGCTTTCGTTGGCGTAGGGCAGGGCGATGCGATAATCGTGTCCACATCAGATGGCCACAGCATGCTCATCGACGGCGGACCGCCGGAGTCATCAGAGAAGCTGCTGAGTGCACTTGAGCTACTCGGAATAGACCATCTTGACGTACTGGTTAGCACTCACCCTCACTCCGATCACATAGGCGGCCTTTTGGCTGTCCTCGACAAGGTCCCGAGGATCCGCATAGACCAGGTTCTTGACTCAGGAAAAGTGCACACGTCCAATACCTACGAGGCTTACCTACAGAAGATCCTTGACCGTGGGATTGCGTTCAAAATCGCCCGCGCGGGGAGCGAGTTCCAGCTTGGTCCCGCCACAATCGCAGTGCTCTGGCCGGAGACGCCTCTATGGGACGATCTGAACGATGCATCTGTGGTCCTTCGCCTTTCCTACGGCGGGTTCTCAGCCTTGTTCACCGGCGACATATCCGCCCGTGTGGAATCAGTGCTTGTGCATGCCAGGAGCCTTCCGCAGGCCACTGTTCTTAAGGTGGCGCATCACGGAAGTGGAGGCTCAACATCCCCTGACCTGCTGAAGCAGGTTCAGCCCAAGCTGGCGGTGATATCGGTAGGCAAGAACAGCTTCGGCCATCCCGCTGTCCACGTCGTCGATCGCCTCGTCGCTCTCGGGTGCGTCGTGGGCAGAACCGACGATGGGGACGGATGGACAGTGGTCACCGATGGGGAAGTGTGGTCTGCCTATCCGGGCCTTCCCGGCGCTGTGCTGAGGCAGGGAGGCATGGGATTGACAGTATGCCCGGATCCTCTGCACCGGTTCATCGGAAACCGAAACACCATGGTGGTCCACCGCGCCTCGTGTCCTTCTGTGGCCAAGATGAACCCGGCGAACGAGGCGCCGTTCAACGACCTGCAAGAGGCCCTAGACATGGGTTACCGCCCCTGCGAAATATGCAATCCGAGGTGATTGCCAGTGAGACTCCTTCTCACCTTCGACCGCCTAGAGGGCGATCTCGCAGTGCTCTTGGTCCGCCCGGAAGAGATCCTATCGATCCAGTGGCCTGCTGCCGCTATGCCTCCCGAGGCCCGGGAGGGCGACATTCTCGAGGTAAGGATTGAGAAGAGTCAGTCCGAGACCGATGACGCCGCCGCACGGGTGCAGTCCCTCCTCGATAGACTACAGGGCCGTCCACAATGAGCGCTTTCATCCCTTGTGAAGTGCAATCCGCCTCACCTGCAATGGTCAAGGGCACGTGTGACCGCGCTCAGTGCGTTCTCCTGTGGCCGCGTTAGCCGCCTCTCCCCGGGCCATGGTTCTCATGGCCCGGGTGGCGTCCCCAGCGAGCTGCGTCGCCATCGGTGGAGGGAAAGCTCCACAGGCACGCCTCAGAGCATCTGGCCCCATCCTTCACAGAGTCCCA